>CAYGNS010000107.1:268-7211 GCA_964351295.1 uncultured Gammaproteobacteria bacterium | reverse complement strand
CGCTGCATCACGCAGCCCCAAATCAAATCATCGATTTGCGCCGGATCTAAGGCCGCATTGCGCGCTAAAAGGCCATTGATCACGCCTGCGCTAAGTTCATCGGCGCGGGTATTGCGAAAACAGCCTCCTTTTGAACGCCCCATGGCGGAACGGGCAAAATCAACAACAACCGCGTCTCTTGGATTAATAGTCATAATTATTTCTCTATTGAATTCTGGTTAAATGTGCCTGCTACAACGATCTCTGACCCCAATGAGATGACTCCCATGGGGGTTTAACTAAGCGTAGTAGCGGTCGCCAGCAGCGGCCATAGCGCGTTGTTTGTCGGTTGCGTCATACAGCTTTCCAAGATGCTTGTATTGGTCTGACAACGCGACAAATTCGGTCATGCCGATGCTGTCGAGCCAGCGAAACACGCCTCCTCGAAACGGTGGAAAGCCCACGCCATACACTAACGCCATATCCGCTTCGGCGGCCGATTCAACAATGCCCTCTTCAAGGCAACGCGCTAATTCAGTCGCCATAGGCAACATCATACGGGTCACAATTTCTTCTTGGCTAAACTCCTGGCGAGCTGCAACGTGCGGTGCCAGTAACTCATACACCGCTGGATCAAGAACTTTACTGGGTTTACCGCGTTTGTCGTTCTCATAAACATAAAACCCTTGGCCGTTTTTCTGTCCAAAGCGTTTGTTCTCGTACATCACATCGCCCGCCGTTGTATACGTTTTAGTCATACGGTCGGGAAAACCATCAGCCATAACAGCCTGCGCATGGGCGCCAGTATCAATACCCACCACATCCATCAAATAAGCGGGCCCCATAGGCCATCCCCAACGTTCCATCGTCTTGTCGATCGCAACAAAATCACCGCCATCTTTGAGCAGTCCCATAAAGCCTGCAAAATAGGGAAACAATACTCGATTCACCAAAAAGCCTGGGCAGTCCTTTACCACAATGGCTTTTTTACCAAGGGTGTTGGCATAGGCCACCGTGCGCGCGATCGCCGTATCGGACGATTTTTCTCCTTTGATTACTTCAACCAATGGCATAGCGTGCACTGGATTAAAGAAATGCATGCCACAGAAGTTTTCGGGTCTTTTCAGCGCTTGCGCCAAATAAGTAATCGATATAGTCGAAGTATTCGAGGCAATGATCGTATCGTCACTTACCGATTTTTCTACTTCGGCTAATACACTATGCTTAACTTTAGGGTTCTCTACCACGGCTTCCACAACGATGTCTAGATCATTAAAGCTATCGTAGGACAGCGTCGCATCAATGGACGCGAGCACTGCGCCCATCTGTTCCACCGACATACGACCCCTAGCCACATTTTTTGCCAGCAGTTTATTTGCCTCATTGAGGCCTAGATCCAAGCCCGCTTGATTAATATCCTTCATTTTTATCGGCACGCCTTTAAGCGCCGATTGATAAGCGATACCACCACCCATAATTCCAGCGCCGAGCACAGCCGCCTTAGCCACTTTCTTATCGGCCTGCTTCTCCCAGCCCTTGGCCTTCTTGGCGAGCAACTGATCACTGAGGAATATACCGATCAAGGAAGTGGCGACATCAGTTCCCGCGAGTTTAGTAAAACCCTCTGCTTCTACTAACAGGGCTTGATCGCGCTCCATACCAGCGGCCTTTTGCATACACTCAATGGCAACAATGGGCGCTGGATAGTTGGGTCCCGCCATGCCAGCGACGAAGGCCTTCGAGGTCTCAAAGGCCATCATAGCCTCGGTCTTGTTCAGCTTAAGTGGGCCTTTTTTAGCGGCACGACGCTGAAGATAAGGCATCGATCCTGCAATGGCCTGCTCTAACACTTGCTTTGCGGCAGCCGCTAAGTGCTCAGGCGCAACCACACCGTCGACCACACCCGCTTTTAAAGCAACTTCAGGCTTTTGTTCTTTGCCAGAGGCAATCCAATCAATTGCCGTATCGGCGCCCGCAATGCGTGGCAAACGCACGGTACCACCCCATCCAGGTATGATGCCGAGCTTGGTTTCAGGTAAGCCAATTTTCGCAGCGCTGCTCATAACTCGAAAATCGCAACTCAATGCCACTTCCAAACCACCGCCCATGGCATACCCATTAATAAGCGCAACGGTAGGTACTGGCAGGTCTTCGAGTCGATTAAACGCAATGGTCGCTGGGTCCTGGGTTTTGTCGAATTCACCCGAAGCATTGGGCCCAAACTGGCTGCCGAATTCAGTAATATCGGCGCCAACAATAAATACTGACTTGCCGCTGCTAAGCATTAGGCCCCGCAAATCCTTGGCTTGCTCCAAAACATCTAATGCTTGGCCAAGCTCTTGTACAGTCAAGGCATTGAATTTATTGACCGATTCACCAGACAGGTCGAATCGAAGTTCGGCGATACCGCCATCGTGCATAGCAACCGAAATCGCTTTTCCATTAAACATTAAGCTCTCCTAAATAGAGTTTGTGCGGCCAACATTATAGTGAGTTAGCGCTGCGTTGTTAGCCTTGCTACTATTCAAACGATGAATAGTGGCTTTATTAACCTGCTCTTTCACCCACTATCGTCACAAGTAGCGGCAAACCGTGGCTAGTTTAGACTTTAATCTGCAAGTTTCGCCAACTCTTCATCGAGCAATTTAATGAGCGTAGCGCGATCTAAGCTAAAGGGTTGCGCATGATTCTGCTGCGCAACTCTGCTCAGCAACTTGCGCACCGTGTTTTCCGCTTGAGTGGCATTCGGGGTGACCATGTAGCGCAGTTTTGGCTGTTCCGCGGTCATAAAGTCAAGCGCCGCTTGAGCCACTGGCAAGGGGTCTGCACCTTGATCAAACTGCGCCAAACCTTCAAAGTAGCTTGAACGCTCTTGCGGATAGGCGGTGCTGGCTGGCCAATAATCCAGTTTAGTCAGTCGTGCTAGAGCGGCATTACCAATATTGGAAGCAAAAGAACCCGGCTCAACGACTCCCACCGTCACATTAAAGCGAGATAGCTCATTGTGCCAAGCGTCCACCATGGCTTCCACAGCATGTTTACTCATCGAGTAGTGGCCCATCATCATGCTAGTACCTGTGCCAGCGATGCTGCCCGTGGTAAACAACCGTCCCTCACTTTGGATTAACAGCGGTGCAAATGCTTGAGTAACGCGATATGGACCCAACACGTTAACGTCAAATAGGAATTCCAATTGCTCTAACGGAACCTCGGTCATCGGTCCAAAAATAGACAAGCCCGCGTTATTTATCAGCCCATATAATCCCCGACCTTTTGCCTGTACGGTCGCAACCGCGGCGGTGAGGTCTGCTGCGCTTGTTACATCGAGCTTTATCGCCTCCACATTGGGCATTGCTTCCAAACGATCTAGATCGTCTTGGTCGCGACCACCCGCATAAACTACAAAGCCGTGTGCAGACAACACTTGGGTCATTCTCAGGCCCAAACCCGATGTTGCACCGGTGATCAATATCGCCTTTTCAGAACTGGATACGGCTGTCTCAATTGATTCAGCAGCCATTGTTTGTGGCGTGCTCACTAGAGTTAGAGCCAGCAATAGTAGGCATCGCTTGGCGGCCGTTATGGCTCTATTCGCCCGTTGTTGTTTAACGTTATAGAATTGCATAGTTGAGCTCCGCTCTAGTGAGAATAGGGGTTGTTAAAAGCACGGCTAACTTAGACTATTTTTAGTGCAAGACATATTATTGTTAGCATAGCTCACCAATAATAACAGACACTCAAACTCTAGGAGGGTCAGCTTAGCGAAACTTAGGTGGCACGTATGAATAACGCAGCATTTGCGTTTTATTGACCGCCACTATTTGCTCGATTTGTTCATTACTTAACTGTTCAATCCATTGATTCTTGCGCCCTACCCGAAAAAAGCTCTGCGCATGGATTGGCTTTTCAGCAAAGCCACGCTGAATTTCATCGCGCTGTAGGTTTTTGAAGGACGCCAATTCAATAGCGCGTTGTAACGCTAGGCGCGTAACAGCCAGTCCCAACAACTTCGCAACTTTGGTAAAAGTCACTAGCGGTTTGTCCAACATATCCTCATAGCGCAGCGTTATAAACTGTGGGTTCACGGAGCGTGTCCAGCTTTCGACATGGTGCGACCAACTGCCAAGTAAGCCCGCAACACTTTGCTCATCCGTGACCGTCGCCGTATTGGGGTTATTAATAAATTCAATGGATTGGTCAAGCGATAAATTAAAGTGTTCGGCGACCGAAATCACTAGATCGAGCGGATTACGCACCACATAAATAGCCGCTGCCGTGGCCGTTAAATTGTGCAAAGGCGTCTGATTGTACACACGCAGTGGATTGTGCGTTTTTAAAAAAATACTGCCTTTTGGTTGCGCTGACAAAATATCGTATTGAACCTTGGGGCGCAAAGCAATGAGCTCCTCGAAACTGGCCTCTGCCAAAGGTTTGGCTAAGAAACGCTGATAATATTTGGGGTTGGATTCAGATTCAAAAAAGCGCGTAATAGCGTCCAGCGACACGCTTGTCTCAGACTCATGTAGCAAATAGTAAATAAATGCGCGTAACCACGTATTGCCCGACTTAGGATACGAAGCCATCCAAATTATGTTAGACACTAAGACCTCTTACACGGCATGATTGCTTACACTTGTTTAGTTTGAAATACATAAACTTTAGTAGTTATACATCAGTGGAATAAATATGCGAGGAGGTATTTGTGCATCGGCTATTGTACCCTGTGCTCAGGGGTATCTCGAGCTCACCGTGCAGTTCTATCACCCATCCATTCAAAGTGCGTGCCTTGGCTCGCCGCCCAGTGCCTGTCGCCCATGCCCAAGTTCTCAAATCGCGTAAATTGGATCAATGATGACGGCTCGAGCGCTTGGGACATTCACTATGCAGCCCTCGCTGCAGCGCAAGATGACCGCGACATACTGGTGCTCAGTGTCGGTGACCCAGATTTTGCCACACCCGCACCTATAATCGAAGCGCTCATCAGCGCAGCGACCGCCGGCAAGACCCACTACACGCCGATCCTAGGCACCCATAACTTGCGGGCCGCGGTTGCTAAACAACTCAACCAGCAAGGTGCGACACACCTTAACCTTGAAAACATTGCCATATTGGCAGGTGCGCAAAATGCACTTTTCGCGGCAGCACAGTGCACGCTTGAGCCAGGCGATGAAGTCATCACTTTTGACCCTGCTTATGTGACCTATGCGGCCACCGTTGGCGCCGCAGGAGCACAATTGGTGCGTGTGCCTGGCGCGACTGAACACGGGTTTCGTCCCAATTTGGCCGCGTTATCGAACGCCATCAACGCCAACACGCGCGCTATCTTAGTTGCCAACCCCAGCAACCCGTCGGGTGTTGCGTTGCGACGCGAGGAATTAACACAGATATTCCACTTGGCCGACCAACACGACCTCTGGGTGTGGTCTGATGAAGTTTATGCGGAGCTTATGTTCGATGGTCAACACCACTCCGCAAGCCATTTCTCTATGGCTTTGCATCGAACCATCTGCATTGGCAGCTTGTCTAAATCCCACGCAATGACGGGTTGGCGAGTAGGCTGGATAGCGGGCCCAAAGGAGCTCATTGCGCATATTGAAAATTTGAGCTTATGTATGCTGTATGGCTTACCCGAGTTTATACAAGAAGCTGCCGCCTACGCTCTGAATAATTGTCAGCAAGCCGTACTGACAATGCGTGACACATATCGGCGCAGGCGCAATCTAGTGTTACAAGAGCTTGATGGCATACCCGAGTTAAGGTTAATCAAGCCCGAGGCCGGCATGTTTATCCTAATGGATATAAGCGCTACTGGAATGACCAGTGCGGCTTTTGTCGCGCAACTTTACCAGCAACACAAAGTGGCGCTACTTGACGGTGCCGCCTTTAGCCCCAGCTTGAATAACTTTGTTCGACTCTCGTTCAGTAATTCCGAGCGTAACCTGAGCGAAGCTTGTCGGCGCATAAAATTGCTGGTTTCGAATTTAAGCGCGCGAGCCACTGATTAGCCCGTCTGCAGCTGCGCATCACTCCATGTTACCGTTTGCCCATCGCGCAAACGCTCGCCTCCGCGCACGACCACCGTGGCGTCTGCACTCACATCACCAATTATCTCAATCATGTCGCCTTCTGCATAGCCCAGCTGCACGTCGTGTCTGTGCGCGACCTTGGCCGCATCTATAACAAACACGTATTGCGTATTACTCCGTAATATCAGCGCGTCTCTAGGTACCGCGACTACTTGTTTTGGTTGCGCCGTCGGCAACGATACACGCACTGGCGTTCCCACTAAGAAGCCGCTATTTTCAATAGCGATACGTAACTCCATGGTCCTATTGATCGAGTCGCCTACCGGCACTAGAGCGCGCACGGGAGCCATTACCGTGCGCCCCATGCCAGTAACTTGAATCAATGTACCCTTAACGATGGGTTGGACTAGACTGGCTGGGACCTGCGCACTGACCTCTAAGTTTTGCGTATCCACCAAGCGTACAATCGCTGTACCGGTCTGTGCGTACTCCCCAGCTTGAATGGACTGACTAACCACACTGCCCGCAAAGGGTGCTTTAATTTGAGTGCGTTCTAGCGCGATTTGTGCGGCTCTGAGTGAGGCAACGCCACGCGCCACATCAGCAGCCGCAGTGTCCAGGTTGGATTTGAGTTCAGCGATCGCTATGTCTGACAAGCCTAGCTTGTGCTCGTACTCATCAATGCGCTTGTAGTAGTCAGAATGATATTGATGCAGGGAGCGCAAGCGTTGCAGCTCAGCTTTGCGTTGGTCGATTAGCTGTTGCGCGTCAGTATCATCGATTACGGCCAAATTGTCGTCCGCCTGCATTTCATCGCCCACATTGACAACACTCAATATCTTGCCAGAAATTTCTGATGCGATCACGGCATCTTGCAGGCTCACCACGGTTCCAGGCAACACGGTGTGCGGAGCCATTTCCATGGTTTTCGCCTGGGC
>CAYGNS010000107.1:0-258 GCA_964351295.1 uncultured Gammaproteobacteria bacterium | reverse complement strand
CCCATTAGCAACCCCAGCATTGGCGTCGTTGGTTGGCTTATCCAACCAACCCCAAACATAAAAGGCACCGACTAAGAGAACAAGTACAGCAACCGCGATGTAGAACGGTGGTTTTGTAGACGCAATACGATTAAGCGAAAAAGTCATAGTGTAATACCGTTATTTATTCTGTCGTTTAGACTGAATCGCGTTGAGTGCGACTGAATTTGTTGCGCGCCGATAATCTGTGTTGCCAATCCGCCAACGACCATGTTTCTA
>CAYGNS010000106.1:0-7291 GCA_964351295.1 uncultured Gammaproteobacteria bacterium | reverse complement strand
CTCACTTACGGCCCTACTGCCGACGATTCCTACGGCGCGCACGTGGCGTACAGCTTGAGGTTCTAACCAATACCGCGACCCACTCGAATCACCATCAAGGTTAACTGTTAAGTCGCTGGCCATGGCTGGCGTAGCGATATCGGGGGATACATGCGTAACAACTTCGTCCATTGCCTTCAGACGGCCGCGTAACTCTCGATAAGGCCCGGCGGGTAACAAGCATTGGTTGCGACTGATCACAGTTTGATCATCGATACAGATCGTCATGGTCGGCTGCAATGCCCAGTGCTGCAAGCCGTCATCGCTCACAATAAGATCAAGCGCGTGTCGCTCCAACAAAGCGCTAATGGCTGCATGACGATCGGCTCCAACCGCAATCGGCACACCGGTTTGTAAGAATAGCATGTAGGGCTCGTCACCGACTTGACGCGGATCACTCTCGATATTGAGCAGGCGGGCACAGCCAGCCGCGTTACTCTTATAGCCACGACTCACGATCCCCACCCGTAAGCCCCGTTCCTGCAAAGCAGTCACTAAAGCGGCGACCAAGGGAGATTTGCCAGAACCACCTACTGTCAGGTTCCCCACTACGAGTGTGGCTACGGAGGCTGGACGACGATCTGCTAAACCAATGGTGTAACGCCATCGATTGAGGGTCGCGCACACCCAATAAAGCGCCGACAACGGGAGCAACACTAGCGTGAGAGCGTTAGGGGTACGCCAGCTTTGCAACAACGCGTGTTCAAACCGTTGTAAGACTGTGGCTGTACGCAAAGACCCAGACACTGATGCCACCCACTAGCGGCCGAAGAAGAAAAAACCCTTACGACCCTTCTTCGATTGCGCTCGATGTAACTCCGCATACAAACCGTTGCGCCGGAGCAAGCGAGTATGCGAACCCTTTTCTACGATCTCGCCGGCCTCCAGTACTAATATTTGATCCGCACTTTCAATCGTTGTGAGCCGGTGCGCAATTACCAGCGAAGTACGATCCTGCATCAACGTCTCAAGCGCTTCTTGCACATAGCGCTCAGACTTATTATCTAATGCCGAAGTCGCTTCATCCAGAATCAATATAGGCGCGTCTTTATAAATGGCCCGAGCAATCGCAATGCGTTGCCGTTGCCCACCCGACAAACGCAATCCCGATTCACCCACCCGTGTTTCAAGACCATCCGGCAATTCATCTAGGAACTCATCCACATGGGCCGCGCGGATTGCTGCGTTTAGCCGCTCCTCATCCTCGTTCTCCAACATGCCATACATGATATTGCGGCGTATGGTGTCATCGAACAAAGTAGTGTCTTGTGACACAAGCGCAATCTGATCACGCATGTCTTTTAAGCGTAGCTCGGTGATGTCGTGCCCATCCAGTAAAATGGTACCCTCTTGCGGCGCATAGAAACGTAAAATCAAACTCGTAATCGTCGACTTGCCGCTGCCAGAGGGACCCACAAGCGCCACGCGCTTTCCGGGCTTTATTTCAAATGAGATGTTTTTGAGAATAGGTTGCTCGTCATCTTCGTAACTAAAACTGACATTATTAAACGCGATGTGTCCGCTCGTAGCATGCAGCGGCAAGAGGCCAGCATCGCGTTCTGGCTTAGCATCGATCACTGAAAAGACGCTATTCGCCGCCGTAATTCCGATTTGGATTTTCTCATTAACCTTGGTCAAACGCTTAAGTGGACTCATCAACATGATGCAGGCGGATAAGTAAGACGTAAATTGCCCAGCGGCCTCAGGCCCAGTGCGCAAAAAATTAAGATAAATGTATAAAATTATGGCGATGGCGGGCCCCACGGCTAGCAATGTGATCGGTACAATCGCCGAGGAGACACGCGCACGTTTTAGATTCTGCTGTAAATTAAATCCATTGGCGCGAGCAAAGTTCTCAAGCTCTTGCTTTTGCCCCGAATATACCTTGATCACTCTATGACCAATCGATGCCTCTTTAACGGTATCGGCAATTCCGCCCATCGAATCCTGAATTTCCTTACTCGTCTTACGGAACCGCGAGTTCGAGTAACGGGTAATCAACACAATCATTGGGACACAGATTAGGAAAATCAGCGTGAGTCGCCAATCCAAATAAAACAACCAAAATACTAGCGCAACCGATACGACCAAGTCCTTGAACAGAATGGTTAAAGTGTCCGTAGTAGCAGTGGCCGTGGCTTCTACATCATAGATGAGCTTTGCAACATTTTTGGAGGAGGAATTTTTCGCGAAATAATGCGTCGGTAACGTAATAAGATTAGCGAATATGTCAGACCTAATCTCGTGCACTACATAGCGACCCAGTCGCGCCATTGAATAATTGGCCAAATAGCCAAGCACGGCACGCAGCACTATTACCCCAAACAACACCAATGCTAGCCAGCGCAAATGCCATTCTTTCGCATTCACGAAGCCGTCGTTCACTACTTGCTCGATCAGCGCCGCAAAAGACGCCTCAGTAAGCGCAGTCAAAATCATAAAAACGATGGCTAATCCGAGCAAGGCTTTGTGTCGCCAAAGATACTCGAGCAAACGTTTAAACACCTCAACGGCATTAAAATCAACGCCACCCTGAGTGTTGTTGTCGGGCAAAAAGGAAGCTTTCATGGGTTAAATTTACGGCGCCTAAGGCGCCGCATCCCCGTCCACAGCTTGTTTGGTCGCGAACGTAATATTGGTCATATTAAGCTCCTGAGCAACATCTAGAACTTTGATCACTGCTTCATGGCTCGCCAAGCGATCTGCGCGCACGAGCACCACTACACCAGGACGTTCTCGGTACGCCGAGAGCGCACGCAACAAAGTAGCGCGATTAGAGTTTACCAGTGGTTGTGCGGTCGCTTCCTCGCTAGTTTGAATAGCGTATTGAGATTGTTGGCCTACCTGAACTTCAACCATAAACGGCTCGCTTTGCACCGCCGCAGTACCGCCTTCAGGTAGATTGATCCGCAACGCCGTTTCTTTGGTGAACGTGGTGGAGATCATAAAAAAGATCAATAAAAGAAACACCACATCAATGAGTGGGGTTAGTTCGATGGCCGTCTCATCGATTTCTGGACTGGGATTAAAGTTCATAACCATCTCCCACGGGGTTAGTGCAGTGACGAATACGGCGAACTGTGGATAAAGGCAGCAATAATATGGCTGGGAAAATTGACATAACAATCACTATTTTTGGCTGTCTAGCAGAGCTAATGCTTCTTCTTCAAGGATCACGCTCAAGCCATTGATTTTATTTCGGAAATATCGATAAAACATCAAACACGGGATACCCACAGACAAGCCAGCAGCCGTGGTAATGAGCGCTTCTGAAATGCCCCCAGATAAAATAGTTGGATCGCCCACGCCATTCGCAGTGATGGCCGTAAAAACCTTGATCATGCCAATCACCGTTCCAAGTAAGCCGATCAACGGGGTAATCGATGCAATAGTACCCAAAGCATTAAGGTAATACCCCAAGCGATGCACCACTTGCTTGCCACGTTCCTCGATCGCTTCGCGCATTGACTCTCGTCCCAGCTGCACATTAGCGAGGCCTGCTGAAAGCACCGATCCAAGGGGCGAATGGTTGGCGATCAGCTCAATTTTCTGGGCCGTGAGCGGACCTTTCTCGAGCATATCAAGTACCTGCGCGAGCAAACTTGCGGGGGCGACTTTACTACGTCGAAGCGAAAACAATCTTTCAAATACAATAGTTAAGGCAATAATGGAACACGCCAAAATAACCCACATAAGCGGGCCGCCTGCACGAAAAAATTCAAACATGAATGGATATCCAAAAATTCTTGATAACGCGGCAAAGTCTAACAAACTCTGTCCAGCAGTGTTGATAATTTTCCGTGCTCAGCGCGCCAACGCAGCAGCTTGCAAGATAACCGCATGCCAAGGCTTAGGATGCTCTTGACGAAAACCACTAATGGTCCAATGATCCTCGTTCAAGGTAATCTCCACACTACCCTCGATAGGTGTTTGCAGAAGTCGGATACCACGATCGTGATAGCGCTTTACAACCTCTGGGTGTGGATGTCGGTATTGGTTTCGATAACCCGCTGCAATAAGCCCTAATCGCGGACTAACGGCATCTATAAACGCCTCAGTAGACGACGTTTTACTGCCCTGGTGCGGCACAAGCAAAATGTCCGCGTTGAGCTCCCTATTGGTTTGCAGCAAAAAGCGTTCTACGGGCTTCTCGATATCTCCAGTTAATAACACTCGCACACTACCATATTCGATCTGCAGCACGCAGGAGCGATTATTGCTGCCTGCGGGCGTGTTAACCGATGGCGAAATAACCGCAAATCTCAGCGCACCCCATCGCCACTCTGTTTGGTCATTACAGAGCATTGCACTGGGAATTACATCTACGCGACTGGTTAGCGTTACACCAACCGGCATGCGCTCCACAAACACGTTGTAGCCACCGATATGATCATTGTCTGCGTGGCTAATGATTAGCGTATCAACAAAATTAACGCCCCGTTCAAACAAATACGGTAGCAGCACGGCTTCGGCGGTATTGAAACCAGTACGGTAACGTGGCCCCACGTCATAAACGAGCGTCTGCGCTTGATAGCGCACCACTATCGACAAGCCCTGACCCACATCAAGTAGCGTAATGACTGGCCGCTCCAGCGATCTCGTGAACCACACCAGCGATGTGGCCACAAAAACTAAAACCAGCAACATTAAGCGACCTACAGAGCGCTTTAACAATAATACAGCCGCTAGGATCAATACAGGAATAGCGACTAGGATCGGGGGTTTCGGCACTGTGAGACTACTCATTGGTAGACTAGCCACGCACTGCAATCCAGCGTAGATCAGCGACATAGCCCATTGCAAAATCGAGATCAGGTCAATGAGCGCAGAATTATCTGGCCATAGGCTGATTAACGTCGTCAATAAAAGAGAAAGTGGTATAAGCAAAAAGCCAAAAACTGGAATCGCGATAAGATTCACCAAGACGGCAGCAAGTGAAACTTGACCAAAGAAGTGACTACCTAAAGGAATAAGCGACAACACAATACACAGTTGCAAATGAAACAACTGGCCGAGTCTTATGCGCATTCGACGCCAGATGGATTGTGGTTGCTGTGAAGAACCCAACCCGAGTAGACGTACTCCCTCGGATTCATTTGCATTGCTTTGCGCTGTGACCCATAAATCTTGCTCCGTGTCTGCTGGCGCTCCCTGTCGCGACAACTGCCACAACCCAATCGTGAATACAGCGGAAAAAGACATCCAGAAGCCAACGTCCAAGACCGCCAACGGATCAATCACAACGATGATCACCGCGGTCACCAGTAGAATCTGTAACAAATTGACTTCGCGCCCACAAAACCGCACCGCGGCATAAATACTCAGCATCAGCAGCGCACGTTGTGTGGGTATTGAAAAGCCCGCGAGCGCCGCATACAGGGTCGCAATCAGTAGAGCAGGGAGCAATATTAAATGTTGACGCACATGCTGCTGCATTATTTGCGGACGCCGGTTGATACACCAACTGAGGAATAAGCTCGTTAAACCAAACAGTAAACCAATGTGTAGCCCAGATATCACCATGATGTGCGCGACACCCGTCTGTTGAAAGACTTGTCGCTGCTCACTCGAAAAGCCCGCCTTATACCCAATCGTCAGAGCCAGCATCATGCTGAGCCCAATCGTAGATTTAGCGCGATGCGAGCCTAATGGTTCATCCGCTCGTGCAGAGTTAGAGTGCGCCGCCTCAACACGCTCTAACACATGAGTGCGTAGAGATTGGGCGCTAATGGGCAAACTCGACTCAGACAGCTTTTGCGCTCGTTCTGCTTGCCGCAGGTAGCCTGTGGCGATGACGGATTTGCGAAACAAGTACTTTTCATAGTCAAACGCTCCCCAGCTCGCATATCCGTGCGGACGTTTAAGCTTTACGATCATGCGCCAGGTGTCTCCGG
This sequence comes from uncultured Gammaproteobacteria bacterium, assembly GCA_964351295.1. Classification (GTDB taxonomy): domain Bacteria; phylum Pseudomonadota; class Gammaproteobacteria; order Arenicellales; family Arenicellaceae; genus Arenicella. The sequence continues at coordinate 1,358 of CAYGNS010000106.1, read as the reverse complement.
CAACAAAGGAGTGCCGACACTGATAGCAATTTAATGCAAGCACTCCCACTCCGCTAAACGCTGGCAACTCTTCGCTTAATTCAATCTGGGTATTCCCTTCAATTGCTCCTGCGCGGTCGAGTAGTAGATTGAACTTAACGGTACCCTGCCGATTAACAGGTAAGTCTTGAATCTGCCCTACAACCACCACCTCTAAGCCTTCTAGCTTGCTAGGCAGCCAAGCTGCGCGCTGTTTATTCACTTGCCAAACACATAGAAAAAAGGCTGTGTAGCCTATGGTCGAGTATTTTAAAATTAAGCGCAGTGTGGCGCCGCGCGCACCTCCCCGCCGCACGCATACGAAACAACTAAGCAAGGTAACTAGAGCAAATAATAATGCTTGGGTGCGAGCAACATAACCATGGGCGGTCATAGTACTGACCAACAAAAAGAGTCCACAGCAGAGAGTCGGCTCCCACCGTCGAGTTCGCGCCAACCATGGGACAGCAAATTGTTTCATAAGTGTAAATATTGACGCTCTGACACGGGTGTTCCGCTACACTCCGCTGTGCGTTGATTAAGCAACGCTATAGCGACTAATCATCAAGGATGTCTTAAGAGTGAAGCTGCTGCAAAACTTAAAAAAATATTTACCGACCGCTTTAGAGATGCGTGAGCATCGTCACATCCACATATTTGGCGACGGTCTGAAACAGCCAGAGTTGTGGGCGTTCAACCGCAACAGCAGCGCCAAGGGGATTGGCATTGGGATTTTCTGTGCTTTTTTGCCGATGCCTTTTGAAATGATTGCGGCGGCGTTTATGGCCATTGCGCTGCGCGGCAATTTGCCCTTTGCAGTGAGCTTGGTATGGATTTCCAATCCCGTAACTTGGGTACCTATTTATACACCACCTTACTTACTGGGCGCCAAAATCCTCAATCTAGAGCCTATTGCACTCGCGAAGATCACGGTGCTTGAGGTGGGTTGGCACTATGTCGCTTTGTGGTTGGGGTGTCTTTTAGTAGGCGCGGCTTTAGGTTTGGCGAGTCACTTTTTGATTACGTATTTTTGGCGCTCGAACGTGCGCCAACGGTGGGCGCAACGAACGGTGACGCGAGCCAAACGCAATGCAATGCAATGTCAGCAACCGCAAGAGGCCGCACGCAATACTACGGTAGAGAACTCTAGCGCTCCACGCGATTAAGTACACCCGATTCAAGGCGGTAAACGCTGTCCATGCGCGCAGCGAGGCGCGCGTCGTGAGTAACCATTATAAGCGCTGTGCCTACACGTTGATTGAGCTCGAGCAGCATATCAAACACCGCATCGGCCGTACGTTCATCTAGGTTGCCGGTGGGCTCGTCCGCCAACACCAAAG
>CAYGNS010000105.1:0-7375 GCA_964351295.1 uncultured Gammaproteobacteria bacterium | reverse complement strand
TGCCCTCTCTCGAGTTCATCAGAGCCCCGGCCCCGTGCTCTGCGATCTGGGGCTCGAGATGCTGTTTTGCGGTTGGCATAGCACTGTCTTTCGCGCGCGCCTGTTCAAACACAAAATCAATATCGTCGTTAACACGCTGCTTATCCATGAGCGGATCAGCTGGCTGGCCTGACTCGCGTGCGTTCTTTTCGGGCAAGGATAATTCGGAATCGGCTATTTGAAAGTCGAACATGGGCTCTCGGCGCTCGTCTGATTCCTTCGCCGCTACTCGCGAGACGCCATCGCGCTTGTTCTGGCGCTGCTCTAAAGTTAGCTCATCCACCTTACGCTGAGATGTAAACTCACCGCGCTCAACGACCGTTGGCGTTACAAGGTCTTTGGTAGTATCGGGTTCTGTTAGGGAAGGCTCAGGCCTAGCAAACAAATCATTGGTTAGTGTAACTTTGCGGCGAGCGCTCTTTATTTCGTCGTCTGACAACAATTGGGCTTTAAAGCGCTCGTGGCAATTACCGCAACGCACATTACCTTTCGACTGCAAAAGTTGTGCAGGAGTAATTTGGTAAATCGTTAAACAATGAGGGCACTGCGTCTTATTGCTTGGTGAGTTGCTCGACATTAGGCAGATTTGCTTTGAAGTGAAATACAGTTAAAGAGTGGGTTTGCTCGCCGACATCGTCGGCTGGCGACGTTGTCCGATCAGCAGTACCCAATGGTCTTTCTCTTGGATGGTAAAGTCAAATTGTTCCTCATAAGCACGCATAACTTGAGCGGCTTGCTGTTTGAGTATGCCCGTTAACAGCAGCGTGCCCGCAGGACTCACTTGGTCGGTAAGCAAGTCTTTGAGGGCAAGAATTACTTCGGCCAAAATATTGGCGATGACCAGTGCGTATCCGCCCGCCCGCGCTGGTAGCTCGTGAGGTAAGTAGGCTTTTACGCAATGGCTTAAGGACTGCTCAGATATATGATTAATGCTGGCATTAAATCGGCAGGCGTCGTTTGCCAATGGGTCGATGTCAACCGCGTCGGCGTGCGTAGCACCCGCCATGATCGCCGCAATCGCGAGTATGCCAGAGCCGCTGCCATAGTCGAGTACCATCTGCCCGCCTAAGTTTTGGCGAGAGATCCAATCTAGACACATAAAGGTAGTGGCATGGGTGCCAGTGCCAAACGCTAAACCAGGGTCGAGACGTATGTTGCGGGCCGCTGGGTCAACGGGTTCCATCCAGGTGGGTACGACCCATAATTGCTCGCCGACTTGAGTGGGCTTAAACGTGTCTAACCAAACCCGAACCCAGTCTTGATCTTGCAGCTTTTCCAGGGTGTTCGGCACTTCCGTTGCGCCCGCGCCCGCTAGTGCTTTAAGCGTGGTGTCGCGAATGGTTAGTACGTCGGCGGTTTGCGCAAATAGCGCAGTAAGATGAACCGTGCGCCAGCTTGGGGTGCCAGGAAAGGCTACCTCGTAAAACTCATCCGCACCGGCATTTTCGGTGGTGACTGCATCGGCCCCAAATGCCTCGAGTAACACGGTGAGGCGCTCCGCAATCTCCGCACTTACGGTATACCGTAGTTGCTGCCAATATACCTCTTGAGTAGGTGGTGAACTCATCTGTGTGCCTCCGATACGCATGCAAAAACGCGCAAAAGCCCGTGCAAGAAAGACTTAAGCGAGTAGCGCATCACAAATGCCGAGCCAGCCAATCATCAATGTCCTGTTCACGCACTTGACCAAACTTCTGCTCGAGTAGCTCGCCTTGCTTGTTTAACAGCAAGCTATACGGCAACAGTCCTTGCGGATTGCCCACGGCCTCCATCAATTGCATACCGGTGTTTTCGGCATACACAATGGGGTAAGTAATACCCATCGAGTTTAGCATCGGGATGGCTTTATCCACGCTATCGATGGTCACTCCAATAATGGTAAAGCCTTTGCCGTTGGCCTGCGCTTGTTGATAGACAGACTCAAACATGGGCATTTCGTGCCGGCACGGAGCACACCAAGTGGCCCAAAAGTTGACTAGAGTTAAGTCGTCGAGTTTTTCTTGAATGGTGACTGAGCGCGTATCAAGCGTGTCTGGCGAAGCCGTTTCGAGCAAACGTGCGTTCAGTAGAGCCGTCTGGCTGATGGCTCCGCTTTTCGGTGAATTAAGCGCAATGCCGATTCCGAATGCGGCGACAGACACCAGGATGATTAAAACAAGAGTGCTCGATTTCATAATGTAGTTTGAATAAGAATGGCAACGCAGGCTGCAGGGCTTACTTCAGTTTAAAACAGACCACACCCAGGCCTCGTGGGAGTACTCGTAAGTATATTAATTTACGCTTTGCACTTTAGCGATAAATTCGTCTGCTTGCATATAGCCGTATTGACGCAAGTCTAAGCGCTCTTCGCCAGAGGCCGCTATCATCAGCGTAGCGGGTGGGCCAAAGACGTTAAAGTGACGTTTTACGGCTTCGCTCGCCGGCGAGGTGTCGGTAACGTCAACCACTATCAAACGCCAACCATTAAGCGCTGCTGCTACCTCAGGGCTTTTAAAAGTTGTGCGTTTCATTCGCACGCAGTCAAAACACCAGTCTGCATAAAAGTCGATGAGTACCGGCTGCTGGGCGGCTTTGGCTTGCACTAAGATGGCCGATGTTTGTTCCAAGGTGGTAGTGGTTTCAAACGGTAACTGCACTTCTACGGCATTGCTCGAACTTAAACTTAGCTCTGACAAGGGCGATAAAATTTGCCGACCACCACTGGCGTAACCGATTAAAGCCAAACAGCCCCATAATAGTGCCGCAAACCCAATGGCCTTGCCGAGGCTGGCAGCGAGTCCAGGTCGCTCGGTGGCCGAATCCACATTAGCGAGCTGCCAAACGTAGAAACCAAAGACTAACAGCAATAAAGCCCACAGCAGCAGAATGGGTACGATGGTTAATGCACCCGCTATGTAAATGGCGACGCCTAAGACCATAAAGCCGAAGAGCGCTTGTACTTGTTCCATCCAAGCCCCAGTTTTGGGTAACAACCATCCAGCCCCAAAGCCAAACACAATCAGCAGTAAACCCATACCCGCCGCCATCGCGCCCATAATCGCCGCGCCTAACACCGGATCGCCCTGTTTAATGGCCGCGCCTAACGCCAGAATTAAAATGGGCGATACGCATGCCCCCACAACCAGCGCCGAGGTAAGCCCAAGGCCAAAGCTTTTAAATGAGAGCAGCACATTACTACTAGCCGATTTATCGCCAGGGCTGGCGCCGAGTGCGGTTTGGTGAAGCCGAGTTTGCAAACCGCTGGGCGAGGCTATGTGGAACAAGCCAAAAAGCGAAGCGGCCAACAGTACCAATAAAGTACAAATAAAGCCGATTACCCAGGGGTTTTGAAAATAGGCTTGCAATTGCGTTCCGGTCGCACCCGCAATCCATCCAGCGATGACATATGTAACAATTGTGCCAGCCACATATACGATGGATAACCATCCCGCTGACCAACGGCTCGGAGACTGCTGTTTGGCTATAATGCCACTTAAGATGGGCACCATGGGCAATACACAGGGGGTTAAGCTGAGCAGTAATCCAGCACCAAACGCCGATAAAACGTAAGCCCAAAATGACTTTGGTTGCGTGTTATCCGTTTGATTAGCAGCACCGTTAGCACTGGTGGTTGGTTCACTCAAAACCGTGGCGGTAGGTAAATCAGACTCGGCTGATGGCGCTTGCGCAAGTAGCTCATCCGACCACGTGGCTTGCACTTTGCGTTGCATCGGCGGGTAACAAACGCCGACGGGCTTATTACAGCCCTGACCACGCAAAACTACGTTATAGGTTTGTTCAGCGCGAGGCGTAAAACCGGCAGGAAAGCGCGCTCTTATTGGGGTGTTAAAAAAGAATACTTCTACATTGCCAAACTCGGGATCTAGTTCAATGACGCCCTTAGACAGGAATTCCAGCTCGAGTTCGAAGCTTGTTTCGCCATCGTCTACACTTGCACCAAACTGATCACGATACAGATAATAATCGTTAGCAATGGACCAATCGATGGTCAAGCCGGTGGCCGTAGCGCTATGGCTTACACTAAAAGCCTGCGCTTCGGGCAATAACGTGGGTGCTTGTTTTTGGAAAAACTGCGCGTTCGCTGAGCCATGCAAACCCCACACGGCCAAGCCGATTAGCGCAAGTTGTCTTAAGAGTGTCATTAACAAGTTCACTAAAAGTGGTATTGTGTCGCCGCAGGATTATACGCTAGACCCGTAGCAATAGCGTCATCTACGCCTTACTTAAAAATGACCAAGCTGTAACCCACTATCGCCATGAATCACTCCTCAGACTCTAATCAACAACGCATATTGCCGATTGACGGCGTTATTAATTTTCGTGATCTTGGTGGGTATACAAACCGCCACGGGGCGCAAGTAAAGTGGGGTAAGGTGTATCGCTCCGCGCAGCTTGATCGGCCCTCCGATCAGGGTGCCGAGCAGTTGCGCAATTTGGGCGTTAAAACGGTGGTCGATTTGCGTTTTAGCGACGAGTCACGCAAATATCCAACTCAACTGACGGCCGTGCCTAACGCCCTAATGCTGTCATGGCACGACGAACAAAATGCCCCATCGCGGCATACTGAACGCAGTGTACAGGCCGACTCTGAGAAGTTGATTCGTGGGTGGCGCGATTCTCTAGACAGTGGCGACCCAGCACAGGTTCGCGAAGCAATGCGCTTGAACTATCCACAAAAACTCTATTCCCACGCCGCCATTTACGCGCGCATGCTGCACGAGCTGATTGCCGATACTACGCCACTCGTGTTCCACTGCGCGGCAGGCAAAGACCGCACTGGGGTAGCCGCCGCCTTGATTCTTGGCCTTCTGGAAGTGGATAACCAGATTATTAAAGAGGATTATCTCGTCACCCAAGGTCAGATGGGCACGCTACTTAATTCATGGTTGGCGGGCGGTGCTACTGATGCTAATGACTATCAAGATTTTCAGGCCAAACTACTACAACACCCACGAGAGCTGATTCAGCCCGTTTTCGATGCTGACCCAAGTTATATTGATACGCTGCTTGATTATGTAGACGTTCAGTACCAAGGTTTTACGGGATACGCCCAACAGATGTTGGGCTTCAGCGATGCTGACCTTGTGCGGCTACAAGCGAACCTGCTCGAAGATTAAACCGGTTTCGGCAACCTGCGCTCTCGTTTTCTGAGTAGCATTTTCTAAGCACGGTTACGCACAGCGCTCGGCCAACACCTCGAATAAGCGTTGCATGTCTTGTTCTGTGCCGATGCTAATGCGCAAATAATGCGCGATACGCGGGTGCTTAAAATGCCTTACAAGTATTTTATGAACACGCAAATACTCTAACAATTGCGCCGCATCTTGGTCGGGGTGGCTAGCCAATACAAAGTTGGCTTGCGACGGCAATACCGTAAATCCGAGTTGTTGTAAGCGCGCAATGGTGGTGCTTCGTGTGGCATTAATTTTTGCCACGCAGTCGTGAAAATAAGCGGTATCCTGTAAAGCTGCGGTCGCACCCGCAATGGCTAAGCTGCCTAAAGCGTAGGGATGAAAACTATTTTTCACTCGCTCTAATGCCGCAATTAAGTGTGCTTGACCAAACGCCATCCCCACCCGCAGACCGGCTAAGCTCCGCGATTTAGAAAATGTTTGCGTGACCAGTAAATTGGGGTATTCAGTAATCAGGTTTACCGCACTGTGGTTGGCAAAATCCACATAGGCCTCGTCCACAACTACCACACAATCGCTATGGCGACTAAGCAATTCGCGCAACCTACTCATGGGTAAGGCTATGCCCGTTGGTGCATTCGGGTTAGCAAAAATGATGCCGCCGCAGGGTTGGTCGTAAGCGTCGATGTTGATTGCAAAATCGTTGTCGAGCGGCACTTGCACCGAATCAATCTCAAACAGCTGGCAGTAAACGGGATAAAAACTATAGGTTAGATCTGGAAACAACAACGGCGCCGACTGTTTGAGTAAGCCTTTGAACGTGTGTGCTAAGACTTCGTCTGAGCTATTGCCTACAAACACTTGGTCAGTATCCACCCCCGCGTACTGAGCGAGCGCCGCTTTAAGCGTGCTCGCGTTGGGATCGGGGTATTTACGTAATTCTGAGGAGGTGGCTGCGGTAATGGCCGAGAGTACCTTTGGCGAAGGGCCGTAGGGGCTTTCGTTGGTGTTGAGCTTAATTAAACCGTCTATTTGCGGTTGCTCACCCGGGGTATATGGCACGAGTTCGTGCACGAGGTCTGACCAAAATTGACTCATTTTGACATTGTGACGAGCCTTCGCTCACTTATCCGTAAATAAATGGAGGTATGATACGGTAATTGTTCAGCGAAGGTTAATACAAGTGCTGATAGCTTAGCGTTAAGAACAATCCCGTAACTCGAGCATCGAGGTAAATTATATGAATAACAATCACAAACACGCGATTACACGCAACGCCCTGCAAGAATCTCATGCAGCGCCGAAGAACTCGTTCGGTGGCGCGTGGTTTGCGCTACTCGTACTGATAGCGGCACTTGCCGCGGTTTCAACCGCTGAGGCGCAAAACCGACCTAATTTTGGCAATAACAATGCCAATTATGGCGGCAACACGGTGGTCATGTTTTCTGAGTGCGGCTTTCGGGGAACCTCGCAGCAAGTCGGTATTGGTGAGCACAGCAAAATCCAAAACTTGCGTTTTCCGAACGACGACATGTCGTCTATCCGAATTCCCGCTGGACTTGAAGTAACGATTTATGAAGACAGCAAATTCCGCGGGGGTTATGCACGCTTAACTCAGGATGTGGCCTGTTTCGATCAATCTTGGGATAATTCAGTTAGTTCCATTAAGGTAACGAGCACAGGCGGCTACAACCCCGGCTTCCCTAACCCTGGACAACCTTTTCCTGGCCAGCCTGGCGTTAATGTAAACAACGTGAGTTATGTGAGTTTTGCGAACAGCGAACTGCGCAAAATTAATAACAGCACTTGGTCGTTGGGCACCATGGGTCAGTATAACTCGATGACCAACTACAATGTGGTTAGCCGAGACGCGACCTCACTCTTCATGCAAAGCCAAGCGAGTAATGAGCGTCTACGCGTCGACTTAGCCGCTAACCGTGTTACTTACTATGCTGTGAATGGCGCCGCACAAGATTTTCCCATTCAACAAAAGCAACCCGGCCCTGTAACGACTGATCCAATTCGCCCTCTACCTCCTGTGCTTCCTGGCGCTGGTAATGAACCGAATCGGCGCATATCGGGCCGATGCTTTACCTACCGAGCCTACACGCGCGGTGGTGACGGTGGTTTGCGTTTTCATGGTAAGAATAATGTTGAGCGCTTTACCACGCGTCCTGCAACGGGCGAGGTTTGTAACTCTGGTT
>CAYGNS010000104.1:0-7391 GCA_964351295.1 uncultured Gammaproteobacteria bacterium | reverse complement strand
CCTTAGTTAAGGCTGTCCCGCTCATTAAACCTCCGTTGGATTTGTCATATTTCTGTAACTCGGCGCACTCAGAATACGTTTGCCCCAGTTACGGGTCTGCGTTAAGAAGGCGTGGAAATGTCAAAAACACAAAATAGAGGTTTGAGTTAAATGAAAACTAAACTAATTGCATCATTGATTGCCGCTTCGGCGGTCGCTGCAGCACCAGCACAAGCAGAAACAACTGTATCGACTAAAGGCGGCTTAAAAGTCGAAAGCGGTGAGTACAAATTTGAATTCGGTGGTCGTATTATGTATGACTACAACAAAGCTGAAAAAAACGGCGTAACCGATGAAGATGATTTTGATCTTCGCCGTGGTCGTGTCTATGCTAAAGGTAATATCTCAACTAATTGGGAGTTCAAAAGCCAATTTAATATCGATGGTAGTGGTGTCGAAGATTTGTTTCTTACGTACACAGGTTGGGGCGATGCTGCCAATGTAACCATTGGTAACCAAAAGATGCCTTTCGGTCTTGAAGAGTTAACGTCTTCAAAAGATATCACGGTTCTCGAGCGTTCTGCCATCACTGAGCGCTACGCGATTGGCCGCGCTGAAGGTGTACAATTGCACGGTTTAATGGGAAGCAAAGCCACTTACGGGATCGGTCTGTTCGGTGACGACACGCCTGACTCGGAAATCGGCTTTGCGGCACGCTATACTTACGCTCCCGTTCTCACAGACACAAGCGTAGTACACTTCGGTATTGCTTATAAAGACATCTCAGAAGACAGCGCGGTTGGATTCGAAGCCGCTGCATCGTCTGGCCCTTTCCATATTCAAGCTGAATTTGTAAATGGTGAAGAAGGTGATACGGATGTAGACGGTTACTATGTACAAGCTGGTTACATCCTAACTGGCGAGTCACGTCCTTACAAAGAAGGCGTATTCAAGCGTGTTGCTCCTGGTGGAAACTCTGGTGCATGGGAAGTAACTTTGCGATATGAAGACGGAGATGGCAATCACAGTGACATCGAACTAGGCACTACTGATGCGTCTGCTTACACGTTGGGTCTGAACTACTACCCACATAAAAACATTCGTGTAGGCGTTAACTACACTGATGGTGAAAGCAACATCAATGATGACGACGGCAACGAATTCCGCGTACGTTTCCAACTTACGTTCTAATTTGTTCTAGTCATCGATGTAGGTGTTGTTTAGCCTACCTCCGAGAAAGCCGCTGGTTGCGAAACGAGCGGCTTTTTTTGTTGTATTCCGTTCCCGCGTGAACAATGGCCAGTGTTAATAACGCGTTTGAAAGGCTATAAATCGTAAGGAATAACCTAAAATTGAGTTGTTGGGCTGACTGTATTGGTTGGAGTTTGGTATAGTACGCGCGCTTTTTTGGCATCCAAGCCGCAAACCCAAGCACCTGTGCAATACTGAACTCGGACATTCCATGATCTCCACCTCAAACATCACCATGCAGTTTGGCGACAAGCCACTGTTCGAAAACATCTCTGCGAGCTTCACGGACGGAAACCGCTATGGTTTGATCGGCGCTAATGGCAGCGGTAAGTCTACGTTTATGCGCATTTTAGAGGGCAGTTTAGAGCCAACGAATGGCAATGTGTTTGTCACCCCTAATGAGCGCATCGGCAAGCTTAACCAAGATCAGTTTGCCTTTGAAGAATTCAATGTCGTCGATACCGTCATTATGGGTTACGCCGAGTTGTACGCCGTTAAATTAGAACGTGAGCGGATCTACAGTCTGCCAGAAATGAGTGAGGAAGAAGGCCTTAAAGTAGCCGACTTAGAGGTGGAGTTTGCCGAGATGGACGGTTATACCGCTGAATCACGCGCGGGTGAGTTATTGATGGCGGTCGGTATTCCCATTGAGCTCCATTCCGATACCATGAGCAAGGTGGCGCCAGGTTTGAAATTACGCGTGCTATTAGCGCAAGCCTTGTTTTCAGATCCGGATATCCTGTTGTTAGACGAGCCCACCAATAACTTGGATATTCATACTATCCGCTGGCTCGAAAAAGTGTTGCAGGAACGACGCAGCACCATGATTATTATTTCGCATGACCGCCATTTCCTGAATGCGGTATGTACGCATATGGCCGACTTGGACTATGGCGAACTTAAACTGTTTCCAGGCAATTACGATGAGTACATGATCGCCGCCACGATGGCGCGCGAACGGATGTACGCCGACAACGCTAAAAAGAAGGCTCAGATCGCCGAACTGCAACAGTTTGTGAGTCGCTTCTCGGCCAATGCCTCCAAAGCCAAACAGGCCACCTCGCGTGCTAAACAAATCGACAAAATTCAGCTCGAAGCGATTAAACCTTCGAGTCGTGTTAATCCATTTATTCGTTTTAAGCAGGACAAGAAGCTGTATCGCAATGCGCTGGAAGTAACAGAATTGAGTATGGCCTTCGACGAACCTCTGTACACGCGGCAGAGCTTTACCATTGAAGTAGGTGAGCGTTGTGCTTTTATTGGTCAAAATGGCGTGGGTAAAACCACGTTGATGCAAAACTTGGTCAAGAATATTCCCGCGACAGGCGGCACGATAAAATGGTCAGAAAACGTAGAAATTGGCTACTACGCGCAGGATCATGAGCACGAGTTTGAATCCAACGAGAGCGTCTATGAATGGATGTATCAATGGCGCAAGAACCAAGAAGACGAGCAATTTGTGCGCGGCGTACTCGGTCAAATGTTGTTTTCTAAGGACGACATCAAAAAGCCTGTAAAGGTGCTCAGCGGTGGCGAGAAAGGGCGCATGCTGTTTGGCAAAATCATGATGCAGCGGCCTAACGTTATTATCATGGACGAGCCGACCAATCACCTTGATATGGAGTCCATAGAGTCTTTGAATTTGGCACTCGAGAACTATGATGGCACCTTGTTATTTGTGAGTCATGATCGAGAGTTTGTGAGTAGCCTAGCCACGAAAGTGTTTGAAATTCAAGATCAACAAATTCTGCAATTTGCCGGCAGTTACGATGAATATTTACGGCATAAAGATGCGCTCGCTGCATAGCCATCGCTAATCCTTAACAGCCTGATTTCACCCCGCAAGTAGCAATGAAAGCCATTGAAATTGGCGCAAAAAAGACAATGGTGTTTTATGTGCATGGCTTGCGTGGCCATGCATTAGCACAGCAACAGGCGCTGGAGCATGTAGTTAAGAACGTTGGGGTTACGCTGGTTTCGCTGGAGCTCCCAGGCCATGGTGAGCAATCTAAATTTCATCGCTGTATGTTGCCAAGGTACACCGATCTCGTGACGGATATTGTCGACGAGATTCATCATTGGTCGAGTGCGGCCGAGCAAGTGATTTTGATGGGCTATTCCTTTGGTGGCGCGCTGATGACTTTGGTGGCTCATAAGCTTGAACAAGATAAGACGCTTCCAGCTAAACTGGCGGGATTGGTGGGTATTAGTACCGCCTTTGACGTTGCGCACAATGTGCCTCGTTGGCAGCTTGCGTTGGCGGATGTCATAGCGCCACTGTCGCGGCTTTTTTATCGTTATTTCCCTACGGGCAGCCGATTTCTGACGATAGGCGAGATGAAGATCGAGCTTATTTCACCCGACTTAGGCGTTCAGCAGTCTATCCGTGACGATGATTTAACTTATAAGGGCCGTATTCCGCTTAACACCTCTGCACAGGTATATCACGCGAGTTTGGCGGCGCGCGCCACCGTCGACCTCTTGCACTGTGACGTGCTACTGCTCCATTCGCAAGATGATGCCATTGCCAAACCGCCCACTCACACCACGTTCTCCCCAAAAGTCAAACTGAAATTGTTTGAGCACTTGCGGCATAATTGCATCGACGGCGCAACGCGCGAAGCCGTTTACGCGCGTCGAGCGATCACGGAATTTCTTGTGGCAAAGCTTTAATAAACCGTGAACTAGCGGTTAGTATCAACTGTATTTAATTGCGTAAGACTGTGCGACGAGGGGTTTACCAGACTGCCCACACTTTATTGAACTGTAACGACGAGCGGCATAGTTCACCCAGACTAGGATCTAAGATGAATGCTTCTGATATACGCTGCGACAATGATCTGTCGCTCTACACAAAACTGCTGCAAAACCGCGACGTGCAGGCCGTTAATACACTAATTGAACGGCACGAAAAAGAAGGTTACCAAGGCCTACGGCGTAATCTATTAGCGACTTCGGTGCGACTTACTCAGGCCATGGCGCCGGACATTGCGCGGATGGCCGACGAATGTGTTGAAAAGCTCGGGGTGCAGTTACCGCTCGAGTTGTTTGTCTATTCCAGCCCCCAATTTAACGCCGCTTGTTTTAAGCCCGAAGCTGAACGCCTGTACGTGATGTTTTCGTCGAGTCTGCTCGAAGGCTTTGATTTAGATGAGCTTAAATTTGTGATGGGCCACGAGCTTGGGCACCATGTTTACGACCACCACGCCGTTCCCATTGGGTATTTGCTTAAGGGACAATCGCGGCCAGACCCAGCGCTCGCTTTAGAGTTGTTCGCATGGTCCCGATATGCAGAGATTTCGGCGGATCGTGCAGGCGCGCATTGTGCGCAAAATATGGATGCTGTGGCACGTTCCTTATTTAAGCTCTCAAGCGGCCTAACCAGCAAGGTCATCGAGTTCAGTCTAAATGATTTTGTGGCGCAGGTAGATGACATGTCAGCGGTGGATCAGCTGCCCGGTCAAGGCGCACCCCAATCCGATTGGTTTTCAACACACCCTTTTAGCCCTTTGCGCGTAAAAGCGTTGAAGTTATTTGAGCGCTCGGAATTGTACGGCGGGCGCGAGTCTAAACATAATTTAGAGATGGGTGTGCAGTCGGTGATGAGCATCATGGAGCCGAGTTATCTTGAAGCCAAAACGGCGACAGCTGAAGCAATGCGAAGATTACTCTTTTCAGGTTTGTTAGCCGTTGCCAACGCCACTGATGGTATTTCAGAAGATGAAAAAGAGGTGTTTGAAAAGTATTTTGGCAAGTACGCACTATCTGACAAGCTCGATATTGATAAAACCATTTCGGCCATTCCTCTGCGTGTAGAAGAGGTCGTCAAAAAAGCCAGTCAAACGCAGCAAATGCAGATTATCCATGATCTGTGCGTTATGGCCAAAGCGAGTGGAGGAGTGACAACCGCGGAACGTGCCGTGCTGGATTCTTTGGCAACATCACTCAGTATCCCTACGAGTGTAGTTTGTCAGGCGCTCGATGGATTGGTTGAGTTTGATTAGTTGTGTTGCCTGCGCCTTCGAAAATGGGTTACAGCCTAAAAAGGAATGAGTCCCGCAAGAATTGCTGCTGTCACGGATATATTCCAAAAAGCGCGAACAGCCGCTTTTATATTGAGAACAGTTATATCTAAAGTGTATCTCAGTATTTAGAAAGCTGTCGCGAGTTTACTATACTGCGCGCCTCAGCCCTCGCCATTGCGCGAGTTCACTCAGCTAATCGACTGATCTTATGTTGGAAAGCCCCATTATGCCGCCGCGTGTTGCCCCAAAGCCGCCAGCCGTTTTCTCGCCCACGACTGACCTTATATCTTTGAACGAGCAGTTCAAGGGGGCCAAGCCCAGTGAGATTATGCGCTTCACGGTGTTGAACGCGCGTAACCCTGTGGTATTCACGAACTTTCGTCCATTAGCGATTGCCTTCTTGCATCTTGTGACGCGACCACTGCCGTCTATTCCCGTGATCTGGGTTGACCATGGGTTTAATACACCAGCAACGTACCGACATATCGAGCGAGTGGTTGAATTATTAGATCTCAATTTGCATGTTTACTCACCACAGATGTCAGCGGCTCACTATACGGCCGTTTATGGTGATATCCCTAAATTTGACACGCCAGAACACGATCGATTTTCTGAAATTGTGAAGTTGGAGCCATTTGATCGTGCGATGCGCGAACTCGCGCCAGATGTATGGTTGAATGGCATTCGCCATGATCAGAACAGTCACCGCAAAGAACTCGATGTGTTCACTTTTGGTAGCCACCAAACCGTGCGAGTAGCCCCCATGTTTCACCTTACTGAGCTCGATGTGGAAGAGTACATTTACACTCGCGATTTGCCCGATAACCACGATTACTATGACCCGACTAAAGGCGAAGAGCACCGAGAGTGTGGCTTATTGCTGCGAACCTAGTTCGATTGATTTAATCCTGAATTCACCGCATTGCTGAGCTCTTTTTTGCGCTAGACTTTGGGGTATGAGTACTAACTCCCCCGTGTTATCGAGTTTGCCTGTATTGCCTTCGCAGGTAGACCCGGGCCTATTGAATCAGTGTTTGGATGTGTTGCGTCAAGGTCCAATATCCGCGCATGATCTGGCTAAGAAAGTACAGCTTAGCCCCGCCGATTTGCTGTCGATCTTACAAACGTTTGTGGCAGAAGGGGTGCTCACGGGCGAAATAGGGGCTGTTTTAAACGTTGATGCTGCACTCCATTTTGCGAACGACATTGAGCCACTTGAGCGCTCGCGCATTCAGCAATATATTGACCCTCGTGTTGCGCAACGAATAGGCCACTTTGAGTTAAGCTCAGTGGTGGGCTCCACCAACGACCAATTATTGCAAAGCCGACTTGCGCCAGGTACGGCTGCGATAGCGCTTGCTGAGATGCAAATTAAGGGTCGTGGGCGTCGCGGTAATGTGTGGCAAGCGCAACCATTTCGTAATATCTGCCTGTCGGTGGGTTATAAGCTAGCGCAGTGGCCGCAGGCAACACCGAGTTTTGCCCTAGCGGCCGCCGTGGCTGTGAGTAATGTGCTCGACACGCTGTTCGCCGAGGCTTCGTTGGGCGCGGATGTAGCCGGACCACACGTGCAAATAAAATGGCCAAACGATCTGCTCGTGAATGGTGCTAAGCTGGGCGGCATTTTAGTTGAGGCCGCAGGTAACTACGGGCAAGACTGTTTACTGGTCGTGGGTCTGGGGCTCAATCTACATCAAACAGACGATTCTGCCGTTGTGGGTTCTGATTATCGTTGGACCAGTTTGGACGGATTGCGCGTTCCTTATAGTCGTAATCAGCTCGTTGGACAACTAATTGAGTCTTTGCTCGATACGTTTGTGCTATTCGAGCAGCACGGGTTCGCACCCTTCGTGGCGCACTGGCAAGCGCGTAGTGCTTTTCACAATAAGCGCGTGCGAGTTGTGCGCGGTGATCGTAGCTTTATCGGTTGGCAGCGAGGGGTTGATGCTGACGGCGCGTTGTTGGTTGAGGATTCTGACGGGCAAATACAGGCTATTGACGATGCCAGCGTGAGTGTGCGCGAAATCGAGGACAAACGACTATGAATGCTAAAGTCGCGCCCATTGGTTTATTGCTCGACGTAGGCAATACCCGCGGGAACTGGGCGCTTGCGCGCGGTCAGGTGTGGCGTGAAGG
>CAYGNS010000103.1:0-7463 GCA_964351295.1 uncultured Gammaproteobacteria bacterium | reverse complement strand
CAGGTTGCCAAAGGAACATTGACGCAAAGCGCCGCGGATGAAGCGTTTCACCGCATTATGCCATCACTAGATGATGATGCAATCGTTAACTGTGACATAGTGGTGGAGGCGGTGGTTGAGCAATTTGCCCTAAAACAGTCGGTGTTGCGCGATGTTGAACAACGGGTTGGGGACGATTGTGTGCTGACCTCGAATACTTCGACGATCTCGATCGGTCGGCTTGCGCAAGGTTTAACCAGACCGGATCAGTTTTGCGGGCTGCATTTTTTTAATCCAGTGGCGGCCATGCCCTTGGTGGAAATTGTGCGCGGTCGGCAAACGAGCGACGCAACCATATCCCAAGCGGTGAGTTTTGCATTGCAGTTAGGTAAGCATCCCGTGGTGGTCAATGATTGCCCAGGATTCTTGGTCAATCGCGTATTGTTTCCCTATATTATCGCCGCGCAGATGTTGATTGCCGAAGGTGTTGATTTTCGTCAAATTGATGCGGTTATGCAGTCTTGGGGCTGGCCAATGGGCCCTGCGTTTCTGAGTGATGTGATTGGGTTAGACACGCTAGTGCACTGTTTAGATGTGATGGCCACTGATATCCCTGAGCGTATGGCGCGCGACTCTATTTCGGCTATCCATACATTATTTAAAAGTGGCCGATTGGGTCAGAAGAGCGGCGAGGGTTTTTATCATTATGCGCACAGCGTGGCCGAGAATCAGGTGGGTCGGCTAACCAAACAAGAAGACGATCTAGCCCTAGGCTTGGTTTATCTGAATGCGCCATCGCAGATATCGTCTGCCGAGATAAGCGAGCGCTTAACCTTAGCTCTTTGTTTTGAAGCCGTTCGCTGCTTGGAGGAGGGGATTGTGTCTTCGCCAGGCGAGGCCGATATGGCCTTGTTATGGGGATTGGGCTTTCCACGCTTTCGCGGTGGTGCTTTTCGATATATTGACACACTCGGAGTGGCCAAAATATGCCTGATGGCTGAGAAGTATGCCTATTTAGGACCCCTTTACAGCGTGCCAGAGCTTTTGCAGCAAAAACGCATATCTCGCACTTCTTTCTACGGATAGTCGCTCACGGCTACCGTAATTTGGCAAAAACGAGTATCATCGTGCACCACTCGACGGCCGCGCATGCTGCGTGCGCTGTTGGTCTAATCGCCCACCGGTTATAAGCTCATTAGTGAGTATATTTAATGCAACTTATGGTTTGCGCGTGGGACTCATTTCAAATCAAGTAGGTGATTTAAAGAATGAATGTTCATGAGTATCAGGGTAAAGAAATCCTGAGGAAATATGGGGTCACAACGCCTCGCGGAATAGCGTGTTTCTCAGTTGACGAGGCGGTTGCCGCAGCACAGCAACTGGGTGGCAAGGTGTGGGTAGTTAAAGCACAAATTCACGCGGGTGGTCGGGGCAAAGGTGGTGGCGTCAAAGTGGCTAAATCGCTGGAAGAGGTGCGCACCTATGCTGATCAAATTCTGGGTATGCAGCTTGTAACTCATCAAACCGGACCCGAAGGTAAAGAGGTTAAACGCCTGTACATAGAAGAGGGTGCGGACATAGCGGATGAGCTTTATGTTGGTGCGCTGGTTGACCGCGAGACTCAAAAAGTGGTGCTCATGTGTTCTTCTGAGGGCGGCATGGATATCGAAACAGTAGCCGAAGAAACTCCTGAAAAGATTTTAAAGATATACGTAGATCCGAGTGATGGTTTGCAGCGCCAAGAAGCCGAAGCGGTGTGCCGCGAGATCGGAATTCCCGATGTTGCGGTTGCGCAAGGTGCCGATTTTTTAGAGGGCTTGTATCAAGCATTTGTGGGCTCGGATGCCTCTCTGGCGGAAATCAATCCATTGATTGTCACTCGCGATAACCAAGTTATTGCCTTGGATGCCAAGTTCAATATTGACTCCAATGCACTGTTTCGTCAGCCCGAGATCGTTGCGTATCGTGACCTCGATGAAGAAGACCCGGATGAAGTGGAAGCGTCTAAATGGGGCTTAAGCTATATCTCTTTAGATGGCAATATCGGCTGTTTGGTGAATGGCGCAGGTTTAGCGATGGCCACCATGGACATCATTAAGTTGTATGGCGGCGAACCAGCCAACTTTTTAGACGTTGGTGGTGGTGCAAACAAAGAGCAGGTAACCGAAGCGTTTAAAATTATGCTCAAGAATCCTAATGTGAAGGGGATTCTCGTTAATATTTTCGGTGGCATTATGCAATGCGATGTGATCGCCGGTGGCATCGTGGCTGCTGCTCACGAAGTGGGATTGAATGTTCCGCTCGTCGTGCGTTTAGAAGGCACTAATGTTGAGAAGGGGCGTCAAATTCTTGATGAGTCTGATGTGAAACTTGAAACCGCCACTACGATGGCGGACGCCGCTGAAAAAATTGCAGCGGCCGTTAAAGCCTAGGAGTACGACATGGCCATATTAATAAATAAAGATACACGGATTGTTACGCAAGGTATAACGGGCAAAACGGGCGAGTTTCATACTACTCAGTGTTTGCAGTACGCTTATGGCAAAGATTGTTTTGTCGCGGGCGTCACGCCCGGTAAAGCGGGTGAGTTAGTGCGAGGCGTGCCCGTTTATGACTCGGTCGCCGAGGCGAAGCAGCAACACGGAGTAAACGCTTCAGTGATCTATGTACCGCCACGTTTTGCGGCTGCGGCGATCGACGAAGCCGTGGACGCTGAGCTTGATTTAGTCATTTGCATAACCGAGGGCATTCCGGTCGCGGATATGATTCGTACTCGCGACAGAATGCGCAAAATGAACAGTAAAACAATCTTGGTCGGCCCAAACTGCCCCGGTGTGATTACCCCGGAAGAAGTTAAAATTGGCATTATGCCGGGCTATATCCATAAAAAGGGAAATGTCGGTGTTGTGTCTCGTTCCGGCACCCTAACCTACGAAGCCGTTCATCAATTGACGCAGTTGGGCTTGGGTCAGTCGACCTGTGTGGGTATCGGCGGAGATCCTGTAAACGGCTTAAAACATAAAGACGTTATGCAGATGTTCAACGACGACCCTGAGACCGAAGCTGTGGTCATGTGTGGCGAGATCGGCGGCACTGACGAGGAAGAGTGCGCGGCGTGGATTAAAGCCAATATGCGTAAACCGGTCGTCGGCTTTATCGCTGGTATTACAGCGCCTCCCGGCAAACGCATGGGGCACGCGGGCGCGATTATCTCGGGTGGTCAGGGTACTGCGCAATCTAAAATTGATGCGCTAACCGATGCCGGTGTACACGTGACACTTAACCCATCTGAAATGGGTTCTACCCTTAAAAAGGCGCTCGCCTAGCTTTCGCTATGTTAAGCGCATTTGCGTCGATACCGTGACAGTCCTGTTGCGGTATCGCTGAGTAGAATGCGTGATTAACATCACGAGGCGATCAGAGAGGTATGCAGGGGGCGATCGTTGGTCGCCCCTTTTTTTGAGCGGACGTTTTTGAGCGGACGTTTTTGCGGGGATGTTTTTGAGAGGACGTGTTGATTCAGCCGCGCTGCTCAAATGTATATCAACACTGGCCGGGGGCTTACCCCATAACTTCAATAGTAAACTGAGTTTCTATGCGAAAAATCACAATGTATTGGCGCGATATTCCGTCGATGGTAACGATTAAAAAGGGTCGCGATAAAGGTAAAGCGATGCTCCCAGATAAGTTTCAAGAAGCCATCGATCGAGCAGCCATGCGCGCTGGTAAAGGGAGTAGCGACCTGTATATTCAAGAATGGCACAGCGTAACCGAAGAAATAGAGTATGCGGGTGACTTGCTGGAACTCGCTACCAACGAGGCCGCGCGTATCGCGGCCAGCGTGGATGATGAACAGCTAAAAGCAATGGTCAGAAACAACGGCTACAAACCCAGTTGATGGCCTGCTAAAGAGTCTTAGGTACCGCCGTTAGCTCTGTTTCTTTATTGGGTGCTCTTTTATTTGCGCGTTTATCTTTAGCCAAATGCGGCGATGCCAGTTTGAGCGCGACCTAGAATCAAAGCATGGATGTCGTGGGTGCCTTCGTAGGTATTCACTGTTTCTAGGTTGATCATGTGACGCATTACTGGAAAATCTTCGGAGATTCCGTTGCCACCGAGCATGTCGCGTGCTGTGCGTGCAATATCTAACGATTTCCCGCAGGAATTACGCTTCAGCATGGATACGAGTTCTGGAGCAAGCTGGCCTCTTTCTTTAAGTCGGGTGGCGCTCAAGCACGCTTGCAGACCAATATGGATTTCTGTTTGCATGTCTGCCAGCTTTTTCTGGATTAACTGATTGGCCGCTAGCGGCCGGCCGAACTGTTTACGATCTAGAGTATATTGCCGCGCTGTATGCCAACACGTTTCAGCCGCGCCGAGTGCTCCCCATGCGATGCCAAGCCGAGCACTACTCAAACAGCTCATAGGCCCTTTGAGTCCGCTCACGCCTGGCATAATGTTGGCGTCTGGAACAAACACTTTGTCCATCACAATTTCGCCCGTAATCGATGCGCGAAGGCTTAGTTTGCCCTTAATTTTAGGTGCACTTAACCCGTCCCAGCCTTTCTCTAAGATAAAGCCGCGCACACCTTCGCCCTCAAGTTTTGCCCAGACAACAAATACGTCGGCTACGGGTGCATTAGAGATCCACATCTTCGCACCTGTCAGTTCATAGCCATTGGCAACTTTTTTGGCTCGTGTGAGCATACCGCTGGGGTCCGACCCATGATCGGGCTCGGTTAAACCGAAGCAACCAATGAGCTCACCCGCAGCGAGCCCTGGCAAATACTTCTGGCGTTGCTCTTCTGACCCAAAACGATGAATTGGGTACATCACCAGCGACGATTGCACGCTCATCATCGAGCGGTAGCCCGAATCCACGGCTTCCATGCGATTACACATCAGACCGTAGGCGGTGTAACTTAAACCAGCACAACCGTAGCCATCGAGCATGCTGCCGAATAATCCCATTTCGCCCATCGATTTAAATAGGCTGTCGTCATAGGTTTCGTCTCTAAACGCCGAGGTTACTTTCGGAGCCAATACGTCTTGTGCATAGCGGTGAATTGAATCGCTAACCATCAGTTCCTCGTCACTTAATTGTTGACGTAGGTGAAAAGGATCTTGCCAATCAAACTGTGCCCAGTCAGCAGGTTTTGCGGTCTCGTTGGTCGATGTGGAAGTTGCCATTAAAGTGTCCTGAGCGTTGCTAATTCAACGCAATATAAGATGAGATCGGGCGCTGCGCAGAATCGGTAGGCCTAGCTAGCTAGGCGTAAGATTGCGCTCTGAATAGAACGTATTACGCGGCGCGATTTAGTGGTGCGAAGTGTATCATTCTAAAAATTTTAGGCTAGTCGAAAACGAGCATTTTAGCGGGAGCCTCTATCGCTCGTGTGCCA
The DNA here is from genome assembly GCA_964351295.1 of uncultured Gammaproteobacteria bacterium. GTDB lineage: Bacteria > Pseudomonadota > Gammaproteobacteria > Arenicellales > Arenicellaceae > Arenicella. Next base: position 2,082 of record CAYGNS010000103.1, on the reverse strand, counting down.
AATAGTAAATATTCGTTTGTCTAATTAAACCGTCATATTTATCTAACAATTTGTCTGCTACTGTCACAAAATGTATCGCGGCGAATTTTTTAATAGTATCTCACATCTGGTTGGCGCCTCTTTGGCGTTGATCGGCGCGAGCGTGCTCATCACTATTGCCGCTCTGGAAGGGGATGCAATAAAAATCGTCGGTTTTAGTGTTTATGGCGTGAGCTTGTTTTTGCTCTTCCTTGCCTCGACGCTCTACCATAGTTTTAACGGCCGAGTGAAGGCGATCTTTCAAACCTTCGATCACATTGCGATTTATTTGCTAATTGCAGGCACGTACACGCCCATTGCCTTATTGAGTATCGAAGGGGCTGCAGGTACTTGGTTGTTGGTGGCGGTATGGAGTCTCGCCGCAATAGGGTGTTTGCTCGAATGTTTGCCGGGCAAAGTACACGACGCCGTATCGACCTCGATCTATTTATTGATGGGATGGTCTTGCGTGTTCACGTTGGAGTCCATCATAGCCGGCATGAGCCCTGAGGCATTTAAATTGTTAGTCGCAGGCGGGGTGTTGTATACCGTTGGTGTGGTGTTTTATGTCTTGGACAACTGGCTCGCGTGGTGTCACGAGATTTGGCACGTATTTGTGCTCGGCGGCAGCACGGCCCACTACTTTACAATGTATATGCTGTGATCCTCTACCTGCTTGGCTAGATCAATAGAAAATTGCGACACTTTGGCGACCCGTTACCACTAGCCGCCCTTGTGCGTCCCACACGTACATATTCTGACTTGAGTAGCCGTCCTTAGCATTTTCAGCGGTGGACCTGAGCAACCACCAGCCAGATGCATCGGTGGTTGGGGTGTCAGCAAAATTGACCATCCAGGTCATTGAGCTTATCGGCGCAAATTCGGCGAACATTGGCAAGACCGCGGGTGGCGGCATGTCGGCGATTGCCAATAAACTCGCATAAGCATTTATGTCAGCTGAGCCGAACGCGTTAAAGTCGTTGTGGCGTACCCACAGCAGCATATCGTATTCAGAGCTAGCGCTCACGGGGCGCGCGCCTGCAACCAGTCGAAATTCAAAATTTTGCGTGAAAACGGGACGCTGCTGTCCAATAAAGAAGTTTTCGGCAACCTCAGGCGCAACGGCTTCGGGAGCCCTGGTGAAAGTCTGATCGAGCTGCGATACACGGGTGGCGCCAAAACTAAAGACGGCTTCAATACCAATTCCTTGTTCATTAAGTAAGCGAGCGCGGACATTCGCGACGGATTTGCCGCGACGTAATACTTCGGTTTGCACACTCGTGGCACCACTTACGGGCCCTACAAACGTTATTTGTGCAGAGCGTAGCGGTGGCAGGTCGGGGAACTCTCGAATGATTGCATCTAGGCAGAGGCAGGCCGAGAGCCCCCCATAGGTCGTGCGTCCTTGCAGCCAGTTTTCGGTAATGGTGTAGTGATAGTGACCGTCTGCGTTACGTTTTGCCAAACGCAACATTTCTAATAAATTGGGTTGATGGATCATTGGTTTTACTGAGTAATGCGCTTTAGCGTAATTTTTTTAACAACATTTCGTTAACCATTTGGGGGTTTGCTTTGCCTTTTGAGCGCTGCATCACTTGGCCAACCAGAAAGCCAATCACTTTCTCATTGCCACCCAGATATTGCTGTACTTGCTCGGTACAATGCGCCAACACCTCATCAACAATGGCCTCGAGCGCGCCCGTATCAGAAATCTGTTTGAGGCCTTTACGCTCGATGATGGCATCGATGGATTCGTGTCCAACCCATAGTTCCGCAAACACCTGTTTGGCGGCGTTGGCAGACAAAGTTTGATCCACGACGCGGTCTAGCAGTTCGCCAAATTGTTCAGCGGGGATGGGGGCGGCGCTAAACTCTGTTTCGGTTCGATTCAACGTGGCGAAAAATTCACCTATGAGCCAGTTTGCCACCGTCTTGGCGTCGGCTTGCGTTGACGCCAGTGTTGTCTCAAAGTAATCCGCTACGTCGCGACTGGCCGTAAGGGTTCGTGCGTCATCACTCGATAAGCCAAATTCCTTTTCAAAGCGGTTCTGCCTAGCGGTGGGT
>CAYGNS010000102.1:0-7472 GCA_964351295.1 uncultured Gammaproteobacteria bacterium | reverse complement strand
TTTTGTGACGAGCTTGCCGAGGCGCTCGATTACCGGCTCGGTACTGTGGAACTGTTAAGCACACGTCAAGCGTTTGCACTTAATAGTCAGTACGCGAATCGCTACTTTAACGGGCGAGTGGCATTAGTGGGTGACGCGGCCCACAGTATTCATCCGTTGGCAGGGCAGGGCGCCAACTTAGGTTTTAAAGACATAGAGTGTTTATTGGAACTATTTGCGCATGCAGGGCGAGCAGGTTTAAATTCAACTAAACTGTTGGCGCGCTATGAGCGCCAACGCCAAAGCGATAACCGCGCCACGGATCGTGCAATGTCTTTACTCAATGCGGCGTTTTTAAATACCAATCCCGCTTGGGCCGCGGTGCGAGGAATGGGGATGCGTTGGGTTAGTGGGTCAGGCGCTTTGAAAATGTTGCTCACGCAACAAGCCATCGGTGCCAGTTACTGAGCGGCGGCAGGCCGCCAATACTCAATTAATAGATTGCGTAGTTCTGGAGGATAGTCGGCCGCGCTAGCGCTCACAAACTCCGAGGAGCTGATTTCATGCCCCACTGCGGCCGCCAACCACTGTTGCATGGCGGGTTCGAGTAGAGCGTCACGAATCTGCTCGTAGCCCGGCGCATTGGCCAGTTCGTTATTGATCAGTAAGGCATACTGTGGCCATAGTTTGGATTGGTAGAGTCGCACAAACTCTCCAGGCGAAGAGGCTTCTACTTCGCGTGCTAGACGTTCGCTCACCGCAAACGCCGCACAACGTTCGTCACGATTGGCCAAGCGTTCTGCAATCGAACGCGTGACAGCTAACTGCATCGGTTTTGAGTTGGCGGGTAGCAGGTTCGAGGCCATCACAAAATCTAAGCTCAAACGGGGTTGTGTACACACCACCCGACCCGCTAGGTCGCGCACCGAGAATAGTTGGTGGTCGTGCGCGCGACTCATTACCGTATAGCTCAGCGTGTCGTTAATCCGCGCGATTGGACTAAAGTCATGTTCATGGATTAGCCAAGCGGCAAAATGCGGCGCCGCCAGAAACACCCCTGGTGCCCCATCGCGCACCGCCAGTAAATACGCATTCCACTCGTCAACGGGCAGCAGTATTGGTGGGTCAGTAGACTTATCTACTGTTGTGGCCAAGAGGTCGTCGAGCAGATGTTGTTCACCTTGATCGGTCGCTGGCACCGTGAAAGGTAAAAACAATTTGACCGAGTCCGCCTGATCTTGTCCATAGGTCGCGACGCTACATAAAACGCAGGTTGCTACCCCGCCCCAATAGAGGACATTTTTTGCTAGCTGCGAAATGCAAGATTGGAGATTTAACATTCGGGACGAAGAAATGTCTGTCTATATTCGGCGCGCAATGCCAGAGCCGCTAAACGCAGAACCACGGAGGCGTTATGTGTACGATTAACATATCTTAAGCATAACTTAAGGCGTTGCGTGTAGCATAGACATTAGGGAGTAGACAATGCGCTCAGGCGGCCAAAAAAAAGCGATGAAAATTTTACTGATCGAAGACGATGTTATGTTGGCGCGAGCGCTCGACAAAGCTTTATCCAACGAAGGGTTTCGCATTTGCGTAGCACAAGATGGCAAGACCGGAATAATTAAGGCGTTTGAGTTTGAGCCTGAACTTGTGATTTTAGATCTAGGCCTTCCAGATATGGACGGGGTACAGGTTTTAAAGCGTTTGCGCCAAGACACAGATAATGTGCCTGTCCTGATCCTTACCGCACGCGATACTGTCTACGACAAAGTGAGTACGCTCGATAGTGGGGCCGATGATTACCTAGCAAAACCCTTTGATATGTTGGAGTTGCTCGCCCGCATTCGAGTGTTAGCGCGACGTATTGGCACAGCGGCACAAAATCTGGTAACCATTGGCCGAGTTAGAATGGACATGGCGGGCAATATTATGTTCCTTGATGATCAAAAGCTCACTCTAACGCGCAAAGAGTATCTAATTTTAAAAGCACTAATGCTGAATGTGGATCGGATACTCACGAAAGAGATGATTGAGCGCAAGCTGTACGACTGGAGCGAAGAAGTCAGTAGTAATACAGTGGAAGTACATATTAGTAATTTGCGTAAGAAACTCCCTACTCTGTTTATCAAGACTATACGAGGCATTGGTTACTCAATTGAGAATCCGATTGGAAACGCGCCCTAGCGCTGCGGATATCATTCGAACTCGATCAGCTTATGCAATCCATCAGATCCTACTTAGTCGCAGTACTTGTCTCTACTATTTGTTTAGTCAATTTTATAGCGGCACTCAACGGTTATCAGGTGAGTTCTGCTTCGGCTCGGCAGCTCTTAGAGAGTCGTTTGCTTAACATGACGCATGCGATATTAAATCTGAGCAAAGACAACGCCGTTCTCAGTGGTGCAGCTTTCTCGGATAGTACAATTTTCCAAGTGTGGGTAGGCGATCGCTTGCAGAGCAAATCAAGTAATGCGAGTACAACGCAACTCGTCGCCAATCAACCTGGTCTGCACATAATTAACGACAATGGCCGACAGTGGCAAGCATTGGTTTTGCGTGATCCTTCGTCAGCACTATGGGTGATTTATGGTGAACCCCATGATCAGTATCAGCGGCTAATTGATGAGCTTGCAGTGCGTTCCATTTTACCCATCATTTGGGTTTTGCCACTAATTGCCGTGCTTGTCTGGATCATCACTGGCGCGGGTCTCTTACCGCTAAGAGAACTGCAAAAAACGCTTAAGGTTAGAAGCGAAAATGATCTAAATAGCATTGCTATCAACAATTGCCCTAAAGAGTTGTCTGACGTTGTAGCCGCAATTAACGCACTGCTAAAACGTTTAGAGATGGCCCTAGGCCGCGAGCGTCAATTCGCTGCGAACGCCGCGCATGAATTACGTACACCGTTAGCAGTACTCAAAATCAGTTTGCATAACCACTTACGTTGGCTAAAAGATCATGCCGAAGCAACGATACCCCTCGCGAATTTTGATACCGAACAGTTGCTTGTCAGTGTGCACCGCATGGAGAAGTCCATTGAACAAATGCTCGCTCTACATCAACTAACGCCTGAAAACCTGCAGCAAACCAAGGCTCGCTTTGACCTGAAAGCGCTATTACAGACAGTGGTTCTGGAGGGGTATGGGACCATTCGCGAAAAAGCGCTGGACGTGGAGTTGGTTGGTGAGCAAATTCATATTGAGGCTGACCAGAATGCCCTCCACACGCTGTTTACTAACTTGTTAGAAAACAGTAATAAATACACGCCCATCAATGGTCGAATCGAGATTGGCTTAGCCTCAATTGAAGCGGGTTCGTGGGTACAAGTTGAGATAGAAGATTCTGGGCAAGGAATACCCCCTGCAGAATATGAGCGCGTATTTGAGCGGTTCTATCGCGGTGATCAGTCCAGCTCTAAATCGAGTATCCCAGGGGCTGGGATAGGCCTTGCTATTGTCAAGCATGTGCTCGACTTGCATGGCGGGCATATCAACTTAGCCCAATCAACTAGGCTCGGAGGTCTACACGTGACGGTTACTTTACCAAGCTCGCAAAAAACTCGCGCAAACGCTGGAGCATAGATCGATGAAGAGGCTTGTATGTCTACTGATGGTTGGGTTGATGTTTGCAGGGCGCGTAGCACCCGTTTGCGCCGCACCCCAAGTTTTTGAGATTACGATAAGAGGGCACCTCTTCTATCCGGCTGAAGTTCGCGTACCTGCGGGCGAGAAAGTAAAGTTGATGATTATCAATGCCGACGCGACTCCCGAGGAATTTGAAAGTTATGAGCTTAATAGAGAGAAGGTGATTCTTGGCAATAGCCGAGCGGTCATTTTCATTGGGCCATTGGAACCAGGCAAATACCCTTTTTTTGGTGAATTCAACATGTCCACGGCGCTTGGCACCGTGATCGCGGAGTAAGTAATGCTGCTGGATACGACTATATTGATTTTGCGCGAAACACTCGAGGCAAGCACTTTACTAGCTGTCTTGTTTTCTATTTCGGTGCAGAACGGCTCGAGTCAACGCTGGATCTGGCTAGGTGCCGTAGCCGGAGGCGTGGGTGCTGTGCTTATGTCCGTCAACTTTAGCGTGATATCCGAGTGGTTTGACTATACTGGTCAGGAGGTACTTAATGCGGCGATGCAGTTCATGATTTGTTTTAGCTTGATCAGCATCGCCTTATGGCGGTTGCAAAACTCTGCTCGGTTACTCAAACCTGCCGTTCTATGTTTGTTCTTCACCATTGTCGCGCTTGCCTTAGCGCGAGAACTCACTGAGATTGCCATATTTTATTCGGGCATTTTACAGTCTCAGATTAGTACCAGTCGCGCGTTCACGGGCGGGTTTGTTGGGTTGACGATCGGTGCAAGTATCGGCGTGCTGGTTTTCACGAGCATTGAACGACTGACTGAACCCGTGCAAAAAATCGTGCAAATTGTGCTCTTGATTTTAGTGGCAGCAGGTACCGCGGTGCAGGCGCTCCAATTGTTAATGCAAGTAGATTGGATAAGCGCAACACCTGCGCTTTGGAATACCAATTGGATACTGGAGGAAGCGTCTGTGGTCGGACAAATGCTGTATGCGGTGTTTGGCTATGAGGCGACGCCAACGCTACTCGAGGTGATCGTCTATTTTTTGATCATAATTACCCCCATGTGCGCGGCCATACTGAACGCAATTCGCAAGCCAATGTTGGCGACCCTATGACCAGATATGTTAAAGGATGTCGCGGCCTTTTATGGTTGCTCATTTTTGCGAACGGTGCTCTGTTGCCATTAACCTCCTTCGCCGACGGTCTGAGTGTTACGCGTATTGAAAATCCCTATGTACAGCCACTCGAGCGCGAAATTGAGCTACAGATGGTCCGCTATGATGAATCCGATGATGCGCTTGCAGCAGCGCGTTATCAGTTTGAGTTTGGTTATGCAGCCAGTGATCGACTCCTGTGGGAAGTTGAGCTGTTGGCAGAGGATTCTGCAACGGGCGATCTTAAGCTTGCTGGCTACGAGCTGGCACTAAAGTACCAATTGACGGAGCAAGGCGAGTTTGCCCAAGATTGGGGAGTGCAGTTCGAAGTTGAAAAGCAACATTCTGAAGATGTATGGGGCCTCGGTGTTACGTTAATTAGCGCAAAGGAGGTGGGGCGGTTTGTAGGGCTCCTCAACCTCAGTCTTGAAGCCGAATTTGGCCATGATATCGAAGATGAGTTAGAGAGTGTGCTGGCAGCGCAATTGCGCTATCGATATTCAGCGCAGCTTGAGCCAGCTGTGGAGTTTTTTCAAGATGAAACCGGTAGCTATTTAGGCCCGACAGTGCAGGGTTTAATTAGGCTCAGCAGAAACCGTAAGCTGTTTTGGGATGTGGGTGTATTGCAAGGTGTCAGTTCGGATGCCTTTGATACAGTGCTGCGTTTCGGCTTAGAGTATGAGTTTTACGCGAACTAGCGCCGGGTGATTTATCCCGCATTACGTCGAATTAACGACCCATGAGTATATCTTAAGATTGTCTTAAGGATTAAAGACAATACTAGCTCCATCAAGTCACGGCATGGATTTAGTATGTTTACCAACCTCTCATCAAAAGCGCCTCCGGCCCAGTTTACGCTGCATATCTGTAATCAGGATGCGTCCGATCGACTCGAAGTAGAGCGCTTTATTGCGGATCAGTTTGCACACAAACTGCAAGCTCAGATTCAAGTCTTTATGCCCACGCTATTGGTAGTGCGTAATCAAGCAGACTCGATTGTTGCGGCGTGTGGTGTCCGTTCAGGCTTGGAAAGCCAGTTCTTTCTCGAACACTATTTAGATGGCGCAGTGGAACACGTTATTAATCAACTAGGCCATACGGAGCCGGTCGCAGTGTCACGTAAGGACGTTGCCGAAATTGGCAATCTGGCATCTGTCAGCTACCGCGCAAGTCGATTCCTATTTAAGTCATTGTATGAATACTGCAGCCGCAAAAATGTAGCCTGGGTGGCATTTACAAGTTGTCAGCGGTTGATCCGTTCGTTTCAGCATCTTGGTCTGCCTTTAACGCAGATTGCCGAGGCTAGAATGAGCTGCTTGGGCGAGCAGGCCGGTACGTGGGGTTCCTATTACGCAGATAAGCCTACGGTGATGGTTGGCCGGTTGCAGAATGCCAAATCGGTGTTTGTCACGCATTCAGCGAATACCACGAGACCTTGAAATGAATCTTGGTGAGCAGTTGCTGAACGCTATTCAAGCTAGACATTTATCGCCAGTCTTGGCAGATGCGGGGTGCTTAATCAGTGGCGAGACACTCGCAAGCCAGATCGAGTTGATGACGCTTAAATTGCGGCAAACCCAAGTTACATGCCTTGGCATTTATTTGGACAACTCGGTTGACTGGGTGGTGGCCGATATAGCGTGCTTGATAAACGGGATTGTGGCCGTTCCGATCCCTAGTTTCTTTAGTGCGCAACAAAAAACACACATTGTTGGCGATGCGGGTGTTCAGGCGGTGCTCTTTGCAGCGACACCCTGCGAAACATTCCCGACAGAATGGGTGCAGCCGTTACTCGAGCGTGTCGAGCGGCTCGGTGAATATCACTTCGCTCTGATTCGCGATGCGGCCTATGCGCCTGATCACAGAATTCCGCTAGGCACCGCTAAAATCACCTATACGTCAGGTTCTACGGGGGCTCCCAAAGGCGTGTGTTTGTCTGAGGCTTTATTGTGCGATACAACGGCCTCGCTGCAGGCCGCGTTGCTTGACTTTGAAATAGAGCGCCATTTGAGTGTGTTGCCTTATGCCACTCTTTTAGAAAATTTGGCTGGTATCTACGTGGCCCTGTTGTCAGGGGCGCTTATCTGTATTCAGAACGCTGCAAATCTTGGGCTTTCTCCATCGTTAGGCCTAGACGCGCACCAGTTTGCCCGGGTATTCGGGCAAGTGCAGCCTAACAGTCTTATTGTTTCGCCGCAGTTGTTACAGGCGTTGTGTGATTTGAGCGCGCACAAAATTATCGCGACAGATTCACTGCGTTTTGTGGCAGTAGGTGGCGCTTCCTGTGCGACCTCTTTACTTGAACATGCATGGTCGCTAGGCATTCCCGCGTATCAAGGCTATGGCTTGTCCGAGTGCGGTTCAGTGGTGTCGCTCTGTACTCGTGATGCAAACGAACTGGGTAGCGCAGGTAAAATTCTGCCGCACCTAACCGTTCGTATCGATCAAGACGGCCAAATTATTGTCACGGGTAAGCAATTGGGGTGCTACCTGAATAGCCAGGTGAGTTTTCCAAGCGAAATTGCGACTGGGGATTTGGGAGCTTTAAGTGCTGCCGGAATCTTGACCGTATCGGGACGTAAAAATAATTTGATCGTATTGTCTACGGGACGAAATGTGTCGCCTGAGTGGGTTGAGAGCGAAATGATGCAGCAACCCGAAATAGCTCAATGCGTTGTTTATGCGAGTAACTCGGCTGCATTGCGCGCGCTAGTCGTTCCGCGTGATGCAACTATACATGC
>CAYGNS010000101.1:0-7515 GCA_964351295.1 uncultured Gammaproteobacteria bacterium | reverse complement strand
ATTTTCAACTCGACTGAGGTCAAGCCCAAGTCACCTAGGAGTGAGGAAGGTGCATTTATTAGCACTCTCATAAGGGAAACCCGCCAACAATAATAATCTGGGCGGGTTTTTTTATGCCTACTGTTTTTGTTTGGGTTGTGTTTGGGGCCCGATCTACAGTTTTGAGCTAACGACTGCTCAATTTAATCGCCGTTGGCCCCTTATCCGTGTCAGACCCTTAAAGACTATTTTAGGTTTTTGACATACGCGACACCAAATAAAAACGTCATGATAAATGACTTTGGCTCGCCGTCGCCTTTGGCCTTGATTGCAGCACGAAATATAAAATATTCAACCACATGCGCTACGGCTAACAGCAAGCCGATCGCGTTGAGCGGCATCACTAAGATTTCAGGTAAAGTGAACAGCAAGTTGGCCACAACCAACCCCCAAATTACTATTAAGCTCGCTTTTATCATTTTTTTTCTCAAGTAGATTGTCTATAAATGGATTAGTAAAAATAGCGCGGTAGTATCGAACTCCCAGTTTAGCAGAGACCCAGCGACCTTTTACAGCAATGCGTAATCTCAAAGTATGAGATTAGTAAGCGGCTATTTAGTAAGCAGCTATAATGGCGTTCTCAATTTCTTTCTACACGCTTAGCGCTTGGTAATGATCCGCACAATATGCTCTCAAATACGCGCATGCCTAGCGAACCTCATTCACTGAATGGCACGGATATCGAATACTTCACTCAATTTAACCCGCTTATCAAATGACTATGGATACATCAAAACTTTTTTCTTTAGAAGGCAAGATCGCGCTCGTTACCGGCGGTTCGCGCGGTATTGGCAAGATGATTGTCGAAGGCTTCTTGGCCCAAGGTGCCACCGTGTACATCTCGTCTCGCAAAGCGGATGTTTGTGATGCAGTGGCTGAAGAACTAGGACCCAAATGTATTTCGCTACCTAGAGATATAAGCAATGTTGCGGGTTGCCAAGGCTTGGCTGCTGAGTTTGCGCGTCGCGAACCAAAGTTAGACATCCTAGTCAATAACGCCGGCGCCGCATGGGGCATGCCGTTCGAAGAGTTTTCAGAGCAGGGGTGGGACAAGGTGATGGATTTAAACCTAAAGTCACCGTTCTTTTTACTACAAGCACTGCACGGCTCGCTGCGTGCGGCTGGCTCGCCGCAGCAACCGGCCAAAGTAATTAATATTGCGTCAATTGATGGGTTACGTCTAAATCCATGGGACACGTATAGTTACCATGCATCTAAATCGGCACTAATCTATTTGACTAAGCGCTTGGCGGCACGGCTTGTCGCCGATCATATTAATGTAACGGCGATAGCGCCTGGTGCCTTTGCATCCGAGATGAATCGCGCAGCGCGTGATCACGCTAACGAGGTGGCTCAGTCGATCCCCGCTAAGCGAATTGGCGTGGCAGAAGATATGGCAGGCACCGCTATTTTCCTCGCGAGCCGCGCAGGTGATTATATCGTAGGTGATACAATTGCCGTTGACGGCGGTATTGTGCACGCTTCAGTAGGTAACAGTATTGATGCTTGAGCGAGAACATCGCGCTGTTCCTATAACCCCATTGTGACCTTAAGACGTATGCAGTAAAGTCGCCTAATACACACTGATTAAGCATCGACAATTAAACATCGAGATAGACCATGGACGAGCAATGGGTTCCGCAGAAAAAAGACCGTAGAGCTTTGTGGGGTGTGCTCTGCAAGGTAACCGCTTACTACGTGGTGTTTATCGCAATCGTTGCGCTCTGCATACGATTTATCCCAGGCTTTGTCGATAGCTTGCCGATAGGTGGTGTGAGTGACCTCTCTGGCGCGGCCGATCTTGAGATATCTCAATTGGAAGATGCTCTGCTGAATGGCGATTTTGAAGAAGGAGATTTCGCTGCAGTTGAAACGCGCACTCGCAGCGCGTTCAGAATAGACGATGCGCTTTCGCTCTTCTACGCCATGCTTGGATGTTTGCTTCTCATGTTCCCTGTGTCGTGGGTGCATAAAGCGATTCATCGCGAGGGTGATCACGATCACTCGCTAGACGAAACCACATTAGTGTTGCCCACTGTGGTAGCGGGTATCGTCATGGTGGTTCAGCACAGTCTAGCGTTAGCATTTAGTTTGGCGGGCATTGTAGCTGGGGTGCAGTTTAGACGCGCCTTGACGGATACGTTCGACACCTTATTTATCTTTGTATCGATTGCGGTTGGAATCGCAGGCGGCATTCATGCTTTGGATATCGCGGTCGTCATCACGGTGTTCTTTTCTTACACAGCTCTTGGAGTGTGCCTGTTTGGCGATGGTTTACAGTCGCAACATTCGGCGCATTCAAAGCGCGAGAAACTCAGAGCCAAACAAGAGGCTGCGGGGGGCGGCAATGCGCAGGGCAACGACAGTTCCAACAATAACCACTCGGTCGCGGCCGACAAATGAGTCAGACGCCATCCGAATGAACTTGGCACGCAACGCATACCTTGGGCTAGCACTCTGTGTTGGCTTGTTGGTATCGGCCTGCGTATCGAGTCCACCAAATTCCTCAACAACGGCCGCGATCGCTCGCACTGTTGCAATTGGCGATATCCACGGCGATTTCGAACGCTTTGCTGCGGTGCTGCAGTCTACTGGGTTGGTGGATGAAAAGCTCGACTGGACGGGTGGCCAAACTACGTTTGTGCAACTCGGCGACAGTACCGACCGTGGCGCCGATTCTCGTAAAGCCATCGACCTATTACGTAAATTGAGTAAACAAGCACTTCGCGCGGGCGGTAGAGTGCATATCGTGATTGGTAATCACGAAGTAATGAACGTAACGGGCGACCTGCGCTATGTACACCCAGGCGAGTACGCTGCGTTTAAAGATCAATATTCCGAGCGCCGTCTAGCCGCGTATTATCAACAAACTGTTGCCCGACTCAAAGCAACCACGCCGAGAGGCGAAACGTTTAGTTTGCCAAAAGATCACCGCGAGCAATGGAATAAGCAATTTCCGCTTGGCTTTGTTGCGCACCGTGATGCATGGAGCCCACAGGGTGAATATGGTCGATGGACATTGCTCAATGCAACGGCAGTCAAGGTAGCGGATACTGTTTTTGTACACGGCGGACTATCTAGCAAGTACGCAAAGCTAAGCTTAAGAACACTTAATAGGCGCGTGCGCGAAGAAATAAGAAACCCTAAGCTATGGGGCGAAGGCTCAATTATTGACGATCCTGAAGGCCCGTTTTGGTATCGCGGCTGGGCGGAACTGCCTGAAACCCCCGAGAACGAAGCGTTGCTTGATAAAGTGCTCAGTAAGCTTGGAGCGCAACGCATGGTTGTGGGGCATACGCCGCTAGTAAACACAGTGCTGCCGCGATTTAATGGCAAAGTAATCGTGGCAGATGTGGGTCTGTCGGACTATTACGGGGGTGCTAATGCCGCTCTGGAGCTGGTTGGTAATCGCGCGTACGCGCTCATCAACGGTCAGCGCGTGCCTTTACCTACCAACAGTGCTGACGTGATGGATTATCTCGATACTGCGGCGCAGATGGTTGCGGACAACCGCAAGATTCGTGAGTATCAGCAATCGCTGCGCGAGTGAGTGCAGAATGGATTTGGTGAACTTTTAATGAGCTTACCTTAGCCCACCGTAGAGCCACGGCAGCGACCGACTATTTCCTTTTGATAGCGCGCCGGATCATCAACCAGCTCGTAAAATTCCTCAAAATATTTCTTGGTGCGCTTTTTCATTGATGCGCGGATTAGTTCTGAGCTATCCACTAAAGCCATTATCTCCGTTTTTTGTTGCTTGAACCTAGCAATGGCCGCTTGATAATATTCGTCGTCTTTACACCAGCCATTAAAGTACCGTTGGCGCACGGATTTAATGGGCACGGTGCCGGGCGGTGCCGCGTAGGGCGCATTAACTAAGCCCGACATATCAAAGTCGTAGGGAACAGGAATGAGTTTGCCACCTTCCACGGGTGGCGCGAGCAACTCAACATTATGACAACACAGCTCGCCAGGCATGCCCGTAAGGGTTGAATAGTCATTGTTGGCGATGAACAACGCGAACACCTCGAGCAGCGCCGTTTCGTGCAAATCTAAGTGATAGCGGCTCGCTGTTTGCGGCTGTACGTGTTTCAGCTGTTTGCGCTTAGCGAATTCGCTAATATCTTCGATCACAAACGCGGTGGTGGTGCGCGGCTTCTGTTTGCCGTCTAGATCGACATAGCTTAAGTTCAGCACGCGAGTGTGTAACGCATAATCACTCACTGTTGCAAAGACTTGATACGCCAAATGCTCTAATCCAACCAGATCATTAAAAATGCCCCCTGGTTGGCAAGGACCAACTAACTTTAACTTGTCCTGCCCGTGGAACAGTGTGTTCTTCACCAGCTTTACGGGAAAGTTCAGCCGTAAGGGCGGCAGATTGCAATGTGCGCGCCGAAAGTTGCCGCGTGTCTTTACTTTTAACGGCAGGCGCACAATTACATCATTAGCGTCCTTGTAGCTAAAATTTCCATCAATATAAAAGCGCGCGTCTTCGCCCTTCTGCTCATAGGTTTGGGTGAGTGGCACGCTGAGCACGGCGGTTAGGGGCTGTTGATCTGTAAATAGAGGTTGTGCAATTGCGGTTGAGTAGACGAGTAAGCTCGAGCTGGCCGCAAACAGGAGGCTTTTGAAGGAACTACGCAGGTCTATTGGATGAATTCGCATCGTTGTTTTTTGAGTGCCAAGTTAATTCTGTTAGGTCATCATACTGCACTCCAAACGCGGGTAAAAGACTGACCAAACCTAGCCGCTTGTTAAGGACGTCCTCGCTACAGGCAAACCAAAATTACTCTGCCACTATTGGTTGATATCGGAACACACAATTCGTCATTATCTGCGAGCAAGGTAAGGTTAATCGTGTCGAGCGCTAGCGAGGGGTCGATAAAGGTAGCGTCGCCAGCGTTGGGGCTGGTCGTGGTCTCGGGCACTGTGTCGGCATAATAGCTTTTCGGGCTATAAGCAGAACACGTCGCTGCCGGATTGGTCGCGTCGCATTCAATCTCAATGGTCCAAACTATATCTTCGAGCTGCGTCAGTCCTAAGGAGTAGGGCGTTGAGTTTTGTCCCGCTGGGATCGTCACTAAGTGAAAAACATCGGCCACCGGCTCCCCAAGTATGTAACCACGACCACGCATGCGTACGATTAGGTCGCCATTGGGTGCGACGCCCTCTTTGTCTAGAAATATCTCCCCCGATGCAAGTGCTGCCGTGATCAAGGTCATATTGATAGAAGTGATGTTTCCTGTGCCAGTAACGAGATCAGCATCGGCTTCGAAAATGCTTGAATTGCTAGGCGCATTATCGACATCATAAAAAATGATGCTCGGGGTAATCAAGGCGCAGCCGCCGGGGGTGGTGGATGCGTCGCAGTTAATACTTACGCGCCACTGCGCGTCTTCGACGTCGGGAATCGAGACACTGTAGGCAACCGAGTTATGGCCTGCCAGGATAGTGGCAGATGCATTCGCGCTATTGGGACCAGTGGTTTCTCCGGAAATTTGCTGTGCCGTTACAAAGAGGTCTATACCTCCAACGGGAGCGGACTGAGCATCGGGCAACATAATTTCACCGGAAATTGTTTTTGCCTGGACTAGCGTAAAGTCAATATCGGTGTGGACGGTATTGCCTGCAAGCACATCGGCTGCCGCCATGTCGCCACTACTGTTGGTGATGGGAGTGTCGGAGTCGTAGTAGGAGTTGGCGCTATAATCGGCGCAGCCCGCACTCGTAATACCTGAGTTGCAAAATGCGCTGATAGTCCAGTTTGAGGTGTCAGATGGGTCGACAATAACGTTGTAGTCTACGGAGCTCTGAGCAGTGGGAATTACTACAATAGTGTTAGCGCTCGCTGCACCACCCGTCTGATCGCTGGCACTAACAAAGAGCGACACTTCGTTCGCCGTGCTAGTACTGGCTATACGCGAGATGGTTCCAGAGATACTTGCCCCTGGTAGTAATTCCATGTCGATATTGGCGTGCGCCATGTCGCCATCCAATGACTGTGCGTCACCCGCATTATTGACCGTATTGTTCGCAGCACTCGATTGATAATAGCCGTTGCTCAGAAAGAAATCGGTGCAGTTGTCGCTAGCTGCCGGAGCCGTGTCGCAACTGTAACGCACCAGATAGTCGAGATTGGCGTCGTCAGGTACGTGTACGTCAAAGTCAACTGAGGAATTAGCTTCCGCAATCTCGTAACGAATAGAGTCTGAAACACTAAAGTCGGTGCTGGTGAAAAACATCAGCACGTCTATACCATCCGCAGGCGCCGCTCCTAGAGGAGAGGTTAAAGAGCCGGTAATATTGACCCCCTCCAAGACCGTAAAATTAACTCCGCTCGTACCTTGTGCAACGGTAGTCGCTTCGGCTTCCTTATAGTTTAGGTTGCCCGCCGCCCCTGTATCGTAATATCCAACTAGCACGTAGTCTAAGCACGCGACTGAAGTGGTAAAACAACTGTAACGAATTCGCCAAGTAGCCGAGGGATCGGCTGGGATGTTGGGCAATGTGAACGCCACACTGTTTTGTCCAGAGGGAATGCTTACGTTCACAAAATTGAAAGGTTGCCCTCCATTAGTGTCGGTCGCACTAATGCTAATCAGCATATTGCCAGAGGCCAACTCGCCGTTTGGCAAACTAATCACACCGCTAATCGGAGCAGCTTGGGTGGTGAACGAAAAGAGACTTAGAAGTACAAAAAGGCACAGCGAATGTTTGCGAATTAAGGGTGTCATGCGGGGGTTCTCTCGTGGTTAGATCAAATTAAAAAAACACATCCGAGCCCTCTCAATGAGGCACTATTGGCGATACCGCCTATAGGTTGAAGCAATGTTAGCACCGTATTGTTAAAAGCGGCGACTCGCTAAAGCAAAAATCTGCAGGCAAAAATGCTTTTTTTTGAACTAAGCGATCAATGGCCGAAGCTAGATACTCGCAATGCGGGGTCTAAAAATATGCTCTAATTTGAGGCAAGTGACAGCGCGCTAACCCATCGTTCAACACCGAACATCAGCATGCGAAAAATCCCTTCGATCAATCAATTACTCTTTTTTGATGCGGCCGCTCGCCACCTTAGTTTTAAAAAGGCGGCGGAGGAGCTCTTTGTGACGCCGTCGGCGGTCGGTCACCAGATTCGCGTTCTAGAACAAGATCTTCAAGCCTTGCTGTTTGTTCGCTCGAATCGGTCTATCGCACTCACAGATGAAGGTAAGGCTTATCATCAAAACATAGCTAAAGGCTTGAATATCCTAAAGCAGGCCACGCAAGCACTAACCGAGTCGACCAGCAAACAACAGTTAACCATCCACAGTATTCCGTTTGTTACTAAGCAGTTCTTGGCACCAAAAATTCAAGCATTTAGGGCTGCGCACCCGGGTACAAATATTCGCATCGAATCGCAGGTTAAACGGGCTGAGTTGGGCTTCAACCGACGTGAAATTGCAATTCGCCACGGAAAAGCGCAAGAACCGGGAT
>CAYGNS010000100.1:0-7530 GCA_964351295.1 uncultured Gammaproteobacteria bacterium | reverse complement strand
CGTCAAGCACATGGGCCGTAAGTTCATGCGGCTCTAACAGTAAGGTCACGGTTCCAGGTGTAAGCGTACAGGAATTGGCGTAGGTAACCTTTGCCACCGCCGTTTGATGCGGAACGGGTACAGTGATTACGCGTGGACGGATGCCATGAGGATTCATCACCAATTTCGCAACGACGATATTGGCTTTGATTATCTCTCCAACGAGCCAAACCCAAAAAACAGGCAGCCGCCATGAATACAGTATAGGGTTGTGCTCCACGCCCACCACATCCATGCGATGTGCGAGCCAAACTACCAAAAACACCGAGAAGGTGCCTAAGCCAAACAGCACAGGCTTATAGACCCCCGAAATCGAGAGCCATAACACGGCGAGCAACAAAGCTAAAGTAAGTGAGTAGCGCATAGGCGAATGATATTACCAGAAGCTCAGTGAACGAACAAAATAAAACTGTTGCTACCCACTTTGGTAACAAAACGGCACTATTGCACCCAAAAAGTTGCTATATCATGGCATGCCCTTGCACCCTTGGTGAATTCACAAGCCGGCCTTCACGCATCGAAGTTTACTGCGCTTGAGTGGCGCGAATCGGTTTCGCAGC
This sequence comes from uncultured Gammaproteobacteria bacterium, assembly GCA_964351295.1. Taxonomy (GTDB): domain Bacteria; phylum Pseudomonadota; class Gammaproteobacteria; order Arenicellales; family Arenicellaceae; genus Arenicella. Next base: position 6,931 of record CAYGNS010000100.1, on the reverse strand, counting down.
CGCGTATTTTTTCCGAGCCCAACGAATGCCGACAGTGCCAACGATGGCTGGAATAATCCACGGCAATACCATCCACATACCAGGCAATAGATCTTCAAAGAAGCGCCGACCACCAAAGGCAAAGAAGGCTGTGTACGCGGCTATGCCGGTGCCGCAGATTCCTTCTATATGTTCGCCAATCCAATCGATTTTTGCAACGGGAGTGCGCCACGCTGTTATTGCGCGCGGCAGCGACAGAAGTCCAAGACTCCCAAAAATGATCATAAGAGCTTTAAGTGTGGGGTTGCTAAGGCTAAAGGCATACAGCACAAGAGCTAAGCCCGCAATGCCTAGCGCTAATTCGTAAACTAATGATAGTTTTCGAAACCGCAACGAGACCTGACCTTTTTCTTGCAAAACGGCCGTGGCGTGCCACAGCGGATTGGCTGTCAGTAAGGCCAAAAATCCCAAAAAGATTGCTAGGATAGTCTCACCGTTGAGCCAATTTAGTACGCTTAATAATACGGCCGTGCCCACGACGACCCACATCGCATTGACATAATAGCGACCGACTTGGCGATGGCTGATTCCGCCTTTACGACTGACCACTGGCAGCCAGAATAATGCGAGGCTTAGACCACCTGCAAAAATGTGTAGGTAAATGAGAGTGTTGGAGAAACTATTCATAGTTGGTGTTTGTAGCAAAAGTGAATGTTTTGCCAAAATACCAAGAACCACAAGTTTTGCAGGGCCTTGTGATGGATAACAAAGCTTATGTGACGAATGACAAACTTGGTGGGCGCTGAGCTTAATGCAGCGAGCGGTTTAGCCGTGTTTAGGAGACTCAAGAGCGCTGCGCACAGGCTCGATATAGGATCGCGACACGGGGATATAGGTGTTCGATACATCCTGTAAAAACAATTTTAGTCCCTGTGCGTTACCGCTCACTTTAGTGACCGCGTCAAGGTTGACTAAGTAGGAACGATGACATCGAACAAATCGCGTGTCGCACAATTCTTCTTCCCAACTTGAAACGGTGCTACGAAGGAGCGTACAGCTTAGGCGTGCGTCACTAAACGTATACAGCGAAAGGTAGTTCTGCATCGCTTCTGCATACCGCAGGTCGGCTCTAGCAATCTGCAATACCTCGTTCTGACTCACATTGATCTGCAGTAGGTGGTTGGAATTGTTGCTGAGATATTGCTCACTCTTCGGTGCCGTGCGGCCTTGCTGAGTGGCAATATCGTTGGCGAGAGCTAAATTGTGCTTCAGTGCTTTTACTTGCGTGGTCAAACCAAAAAAAACCACCGGAAAAACACCAATGATCCAGGTGTTAATCAACACTTCAAAAAAGACGGCTAACGTTAAGTATCGCCACTCGTTCAGTGCATTCAAAAAGAGCAAGTTGCCTACTGCGATTAAGGAGATGAGTGCAAGCATTTGCAGCAGCCATTTGCCCAGCGTCCAGCGGGGCGAGTCGGTGTCTAATTTGAGCACATATTCGCAAAACAGAGTAAAGCCCATGCTGACCGCAAAGGTCACAAGGCCAAACCCCAAACATATCCAAATAAACAGTGCGTCTGGCCCAGCCATACCACCCGGTCTAAACAGATATAAAAATACGCTTACGAACAGGCTCACGCCGAGCGTTCCCAGCACTTCGCGCGACATAGGTTCGCGACTTGGGAAGGGTTCGCTAAGCCGTTGGAAAAATCGGGAAAACATCATGCGGGGAAGATTAAAGTAATTTTTTGCGTGCATCCAGTTTTGGCATTAATTTGCTCGGCGTGCAACACGCAAATTAAACCTTAAATTGAGTCGACCTTAGTTGACGGATGTTAGCAGCAAAAAAAATGCGCTCTCCAAGCGGGAGAGCGCATCGTTACAGCACAATTAAGACTATCAATCCGATAGCGATAAAGTTGCTTTACAGGCAGACCGTCAATACATTGCCATTTTCTGCTTTGATTGATGGGCAGACTTCACCGTCGTCTTCTTCAACTGGAGGCGCGGGTAATGCGCCGCCGATGAGCACTTGAATATCTGTACGTGTAACCACGGCTCCGAGTGAGTCTCGCACCAATAGATACACGGCATAGGTACCAGGCACATCGGGGTCGAAGTTCTCTAGCGCGCCCGAGGCGAAAAACGCATAACGCCATGATTGTTGTAACACATTGTTGTTGCTCAGCAGCGTGGTATACGTGCCAGCGTCAGCCGCTTCCACTCCCCCACCATTCGCGGTCATATTATCACCGATACTGTGGTCATAAAAAGGAATGTCATCCGTTGGAGTGATCGGGTCGAATACTAAAAAGTCAGTTGCAAAACTCGGATCGCCGTCCAAGCCGAGCTCGTATGAGAACTCGTCGAGTTTAGCACCGCTACTACCTTCCGCATCCACGTTAATGGTCCAATCAAAGTTCCAGCGGTTATCGGTACCACCATTATTATCGTGGTCTGTCTCTGCAAGTGAATAACTATAGGTTCCGTCGCCGTTGAAATTCGTTAAACCGGTGAACGGGATTTTGCTGCGGATACCAACTTCTACGCCAGACTCGGTATTGATGGTGAAATTGCCATTGGCGTTGCCCGAACCAAAAATTACATCGGGAGTCACATCGTCTGCTGTTGCCTCGGGTGCACCTTCAATAAGCACTTGAATTTCGGTACGAGCGACGATGGCGCCATCGGAGTTGCGTGCGAGTAAATACACCGTATAGGTGCCAGGCACATCTGGGTTGTAGTCAGCTAGCGCTCCCAGCGATGAGAAAAACGCATACCGCCAAGATTGCTGTAAGACATTATTGTTTGCTAGCAGTGTCGCGTAAGTAGCCGCATCACCTGCTTCAGTGCCTGCGCCATTGGCCGTGGTGTTGTCGCCAATACTATGATCGTAAAATGGAATTTCTTCTGTGGGCGTGATCGGGTCGAACACGACAAAATTAGTTGCTTTACTCGGATCTGCGTCTAACCCCAATTCGTAAGTGTAGTCGTCTAAATTCAGATCGGAGCTGTCGTCACGATCAATATTTACGGTCCAGTCAAAATTCCAACGATTGGTTGTGCCAGCATTATTGTCATGGTCTGTTTCGGTCAACGTGTAACTGTAAGTGCCGTCACCGTTGCTATTAGTAGTTCCAGTAAATGGAATTTTGGCGCGCAGGCCGAGTTCGATCGCTCCACGGCGGTCGGTGGTGAAGTTTCCGTTGGAGTTTCCAGAGCCTAAAATCGCATCGGGAGTTACATTTTGGTTAAAGGTAATTGTCGCCTGCGCATTTAACCCTACTCCGCAAGCAAGTACCGTAATTAATACAACAACGTGTTTTATTCTTCGCATATTGTGTCCTCTTTGTCTTAACCATTCATTTCTTGACTGGTCAGGGTAGCACAGATAGTGCTTGACATTATGACAATTGCCAGGCCGCAGAAGCGTCTGGACAGGTGTATGTTTTGTTGCAGGAAGGGTCTTGTGGCCTTGGATCCAGTGATGGCGCGAGGCGAGGAGCTAGACGTTGAAGCGGGTTGACGTGCGTATTTTAGTGCGAAGCACGTTTTAGGTTTTGCTAGGGGTGGTGGGATGAAGGCTCTCTATCGGCTGAAGGCTCCAAAGGCTGAGGGCTCTAAAGGCTGAGGGCTCTAAAGGCTGACGCATGGCGGCGCTTTGTGCCGATGGCTCGCTTAGCCTTCAAGCTCTTTTAGGCTAAGTGCATTTCAAATGACGCGCCGGTTACTGGGTCCGATGGTCGCTAGCCGTACGGTGCGAACATCGGACCGAGTGTTGATTACCTATTTGGCACTAGCTGGCGGCGCGGATTCTGGCGGCTTTGGGGCCTTTGTCGCCATCTTCTAAATCGAACTCTACTTCTTGCCCTTCTTTAAGGGTTTTGTATCCGTCCATTTCAATTTCTGAGAAATGTGCAAATACATCTGTTCCCCCGTCGCTTAACTCGATAAAACCGAATCCCTTTGACGCGTTAAACCATTTAACTGTTCCTTTGGAAGCCATCTTTTATATCCTCGGTGTAATGCTTTTTATTTTATTATGATTGGTATCATTTGTCTCAGCGACACAATTTGCGCGTGACTACCAAGTTGGAACATTAAGGCGGCACGCTAAACTAAGCTAAGCCGCATCGTGTCTGACCCTATATTCACACGCTAAATCAGAGCATCTGAGATACTTTGATGCGTAAGTAAACATTCTCTTTAGACAAACGTCAAGCTGTGCGTATGCATCATCGAGTGCATAGTTTTGTGCAACTTTTTCCGTGAACGGGGTGGCACACCTGAGACTTGTTGCGCGTGGTGCACTGAGTTGTCGATTTCGAGCGCTTTTTAGGCCCAAATACGGCAACAGCGTGAACGCGAAATGCGCTCTTGAAATGAGCCGGATCGTGACTATTTTAAAAGGCATAAAAGTCAGGTCTTAAACGGTGGAAGTACCACACAACGTCGTGCCTCTAACGCTTAATCATAAAAAATCATGCTGCTAGAATTATGAGTGATTATCCAGAACCCCTACACGACAACGGTACCGTGGTTGATGTCGCGAAACCTAAGTTAAAGCGGCCCCCGTTATATCGAGTGCTGCTGTTAAATGACGACTACACTACAATGGAGTTTGTAGTTGAGGTTTTGCGCAGTATTTTTAATCATAGCGAAGAAAAGGCGATGACAATTATGTTGCACGTGCATCAAAAGGGGGTGGGTGTTTGTGGAATTTACACGCGCGAAATTGCCGAGAGCAAGGTTGATCAGGTATTGCGATATGCGCAAGCGCAAAAGCATCCTTTGCAATGTACTCTTGAGCCAGAATCTGACGACAATGAGTAGTGCGAGGATTACTAATATTTTATTCATAACCTTCATTCACACAGGTATCAGACATTGAAGCATCCAGTTCCAGGAGCAAACGGTTACACGACTTTGCTTCGGGAGTTGGTTAAAACCGAGTTTCTAGCAGGGTTAAATAGACGAACGTATATGTAATCTTATCGCACGAAAATCGTATTTAAATTTAAAACGTTACTCAGAGCAAAAGTTACTTCAACCCATCGGCATTAACACGAGCACTATGATTTCAAAAGAACTTGAAAGAACCCTAAATTTTGCGGTGCAGGTTGCGCATGATGCCCGGCACGAGTTTGTAACAACCGAGCATCTTTTACTCGCGTTGCTCGACAACGCGTCGGCGATGTCGGTTCTGCAGACGTGTGGCTCGGATATTGAAGCATTACGCAAGAGCTTATCGCAACATTTAGCTGAAAAAGTCCCGCAAATCGATGGGAATTCGGATCTTAAAACACAACCCACGATGGGCTTTCAGCGGGTGTTGCAGCGCGCTATTGTGCATGTACAAAACGCTGGCAAGGCCCAAGTAGAGGGCGAGAATTTACTGGTTGCGCTGTTCTCCGAGCACGATTCTTTTGCGGCGTATTTCTTAGACCAGCAGAATGTCACGCGCTTTGATGCGGTCAGTTTTATTTCACACGGCGTAACTAAGTACTCAGAAGAGCCCAGCAAAATTGACTACGAGGGTGGTGAGCCAGACGCGGCTGTCGAAGAGCGGCAAGGACCACTCGAGGCTTTTACCGTTAACTTAAACGAACGCGCAATCGCTGGACATATCGATCCCCTCATTGGCCGCGATAAAGAAGTTGAACGCACTATTCAAATATTATCGCGCCGGCGCAAGAACAATCCTTTGTATGTGGGCGAGGCTGGTGTGGGGAAAACCGCCATAGCGGAGGGGTTAGCGAAACGGATCGTCGAAGAAGACGTACCTTCGATATTAGAAGGCGCGGTCATTTATGCACTGGATATGGGTGCATTATTGGCGGGCACTAAATACCGTGGCGATTTTGAAAAGCGCTTGAAAGCCGTGCTCAAAGCATTAGAAAAGGAACTGCACGCCATTCTATTTATTGACGAGATACATACCATTATTGGGGCAGGTGCGGCATCTGGGGGGGCGATGGATGCTTCTAATTTGCTCAAGCCTTCGTTGTCGAACGGCCAACTCAAGTGCATTGGCTCAACCACTTATCAAGAATACCGAGGGATTTTTGAAAAAGACCGTGCGTTGGCACGCCGTTTTCAAAAAATTGATATCGAGCAACCTACGGTAGACGAAACCGTGCAGATTTTGCGTGGTCTGAAGTCTCGTTTTGAAGAACACCACGAGGTGACGTATACCCCTGAGGCGCTTACTTTAGCGGCCGAGCTGGCTGATCGTTATATCAACGAACGCTTTTTGCCAGACAAAGCGATTGACGTGATTGACGAAGCGGGCGCGCGCACACGACTCTTTGAACGTGAAGAAGGCGAAATTCCTGTTATTGATACGCCGCAAATCGAAGAAGTCGTATCCTTTATCGCGCGCATCCCGCCCAAAAATGTATCGGCATCGGATGTCGATGCTCTTAAAAACCTCGAACGCGATCTTAAACTTGTGGTGTTTGGTCAAGATCAAGCGATTGGCAGCTTGGCGTCGGCGATTAAAATGTCGCGCTCAGGTTTAGGTAAACCGGATAAGCCGATTGGCTCATTTCTATTTTCTGGACCAACTGGCGTGGGTAAAACCGAAGTGACTCGCCAGTTAGCGCTAACGCTGGGCGTTGAATTGATTCGCTTTGATATGTCTGAATATATGGAACGGCATACTGTTTCGCGATTGATTGGTGCACCTCCCGGTTATGTCGGTTTTGACCAAGGCGGATTGCTGACTGATTCAATCAACAAGCATCCGCATGCTGTGCTGCTGCTCGACGAGATAGAAAAGGCGCACCCAGATGTGTTTAATTTACTCCTGCAGGTCATGGATCACGGCACGTTAACTGATAACAATGGTCGTAAAGCCGATTTTCGCAATGTGATTATTGTGATGACAACGAATGCGGGGGCAGTGGATATGTCCAGAAACTCAATGGGCTTTACCAAGCAGGATCAT
>CAYGNS010000099.1:0-7593 GCA_964351295.1 uncultured Gammaproteobacteria bacterium | reverse complement strand
GGCGATGAAACTGCGTATCTTTGATAAAGTTCTCGCCAAACGCATTAAACCGCTCAGGGTCAAGCTCCTGCAAGATGCTTGGGTATGGCATTTCATCTTGATGGCGTTTACGACCATTTAAGCGATGCGCTAAACCAATCACATTAGCGAGCTCCATCGTGCCATCTATTTGCGAATGCGACGCTAATATCTGCTCGAGTAACGTAGAGCCTGCCCGCGGTAACCCCACAATGAAAATTGGCGCTTGGTCGGCATAACCGTACGTGCTGCGCTGAGCAAAAAAGTCGGCATCAAACAACGCCTTCTGCACGGCGAAATCAGCCTCAAGCCGCGCAGGGTCATAACGCGACTGCGTCTGTTTGAGGCGGTTACCACGCTCGTAGAAAGCGAACGCTTCAGCAAACTCTTCTCGGTCCTCATGGGCTTTGCCCAAGGCAAAGCACAAATGAATTCGATCATTGAGATCCGTGCCTTGCTCCGCCTCAATGCGGCGCATCGTCGCTAATTCTTGCTTGCTAAATTGATACGTCTTTAAATTCGCCAAGCTCCAATAGGCGTCTCCGAACGTTGGTTGCGCTCGGTAGGCTTGCTGATAGGTTTTAATAGCATCATCAGTACGCCCCACTGTTTTAAGCGCATGGCCTTTTGCAGTCAACACCGACGCCAAGTCGGGCTGCTTTTGCAGCGCCGCATCGTAACGCTCCAAAGCTTGGTCAAAATCACCCACGGCTTGGTATTCGTTGGCCAACGCGACCTCAAACGCCAAATTATCTGGCGCAAGCTCATGTAAGAGCTGTGCTTGGTGCAACGCCTTTTGAAACTTCTGACGCTTGTGCAGTACTTGCACGTATTCCAAGCGCGCGCGGTGATACCCGGGATGAAACTCAACACAACTCTCGAGTAAAAATTCCGCATCGTCGAGAATCTGCAATTTAGTGCCGATCTCGGCGAGCAGCCGCATACCCTCGGGATGCCGTTTATCTTGGCGCAGATACTGTCGACACAATTGCTCAGCCAAAAACAAACGCTCCTCAAACATCAAGCTGCTGACCGTTAATAGCTCGGGTGGGAGACTGGCGAGAATTTTAGCTTGTTGCATCGCGAGTACGGCATTGTCACGATCGTCATTGGCATCGTATAAATTAACCAGAGCGCGCCAACTACTCAACAAGGCTGGATTCAGTAGCACGGCCTGTTGATAAGCGCTTAAGGCCTTTTGTGGCTGGTTCTCGGCAAGCAAAAGGTGGCCGCGTTCTTGATGTCCACGGCCATAATCAGAATGATGCTTCAGTAACTCACTAAGCATTGTGTGTGCCTGAGTATAGTCCTGTAATTGACGCGCTACGGCCGCAGAATAATAGAGGGCTTCGCGATGACGTGGCTGCGTTTGGAGTATCTGCGCTAGCACTTCTTGCGCTTGCTCATGTTGCCCTTGTTGCAAATGCTTTTTCGCAGTCTGCAGCAATTGATTATTTAACTGCGCTTGAGTAGGTGCTTCGACGGCCGACTCTGACATAATTAACCTAGCGGAGAAGTGGTAGGGGCAATCAGAGGATACCTGATAAATAGCCTTTATGGGATGTCCTTTCTTGGGGGCTTTTAGTTGGAGTTCTTGGTTGAAGTTCTTTGCGGGCTATAAAGAGGTGCATGTAGGCTCGGTAAGTCGCTAAGACCGCTACCTCCGAAAATTCGACAAGTGATGCATTTACTCTAGCTTAGAATACAGAAACGGCTAAACTAATTAGCCAACATTGTTTGCAAGTAAGACTCATTACGCATAATTAGGAGCCTGGAGCACATCTTTATGGATTACATCAGGATTTATAGTGGCAATGAATTGAGAAAGCAGTTAGAGCTCAATGAAAGCCGCGTAACCATCGGTAGGACAGAAGACAATACGGTGGTGCTGCCCGAGCACGGCGTCTCGCGAAACCATGCCGCAATTGAGTACGAAGCCGGTGACTATTTTATCGTTGATCTAGAAAGCAGTAACGGCGTATTTGTTAATAACGAGAAAGTTACTCGGCATAAGCTGAAATACTGGGACGAAATTCAGATTCATAACTTCGTGATCAAATTCATGGCCAAGCCTGGAATTGGAGTTGTGAAAGCCACTGAAGAGGCCATTCCGGCGGAGCTCGAGTTAGACAAGACTCGATTTTTTAATGTTGCTAACGAAGAGCAACTGGAAAGCCTACGTAAGAAAACCAAGCAGTGTTTTTTGACTTTTCAAGATGCGTCGGGTGCGATACAAAAACTAATAATCAAAAAGCCACGCACCATCATCGGCAAAGCACCAGAAGCCGATATAAAGTTAGGTGGTTTATTCGCACCTTCAGTGGCGGCCACCATTGAACGGCAAGGCGGTACTTATGAACTTGTGCCCGGCAAACGCGGCCAAGTAATCTATCAGACCCAACAGATCTTGGGACCCGCTAAACTCACTGACGACAGTCGATTTATGGTGCGCGATATGGAGTTTAGGTTTTTCAATCGGCTCACCGATACGGACTAATTAGCGGCATGCCATGGATCACTCTAGCTGACTCCGATATCGGGGACCGAGAAGAGCAACAAGATCGCTTTCTGGTTGAGCACAGCGCCGACCGTAAGAGCCACTTACTCGTTGTAGCGGATGGTGCAGGTGGGCATATGAAAGGCGCGCTCGCGGCGCAAACGGCAATCGACTGCATTCGTGAGAACTTAGCCACTTTGTGGTCTAGTGGCGACCCAGAATCTTATTTGCATAAGCTTATCATTCTGTGCAACGAGCGCGTACTGGCGATTGACGAAGCCGATATGGCCTGCACGACACTCGTGTTGGTACTAGTAAAAGGCGACGAGATCTACTGGGGGCATGTTGGCGATAGCCGCTTTTACCTAATCCGTGAGGGCAAAGTGGTTCTTCGGACCACCGACCATTCGATGGTTGAACTGCAACGGCAATCGACTTCTCACGTTCCCGAGATACAAGGATACGCTTCTGCAAACGGACTCTATATGTGCCTTGGCGCACTCAGCGATATCACGCCGGAGGTGGCGAGTAGTGTGGTTCGAGCCGGCGATACTCTATTACTGTGCAGTGATGGACTGTGGAATCAACTCGACATGCAGCCCTTAATCGTCGAACTCAGCGAGCAACCTTTAACGCTTGACTCTTTGAATAAATGGACTGAACAAGCTAGGATTTCTAAAACTGACAATAGCGACAACATTACGCTCCTCGCAGCTAAACTCATAGCCGCGCCAACGCGTCTTGTCGATTCGCTCAAAGCAGTACAACGCTTGTTCAAAAAATGAATTTTTCTAGGTCGATTCATCCTAATCTAAAGGGCTCGCTAACCTTCTACAAACACACAACCAAATACTTTATGTTTATGCAAATAAATCGAAACATGCCACACGCCATTGAGCCAACATTGAAAACCGGGAACAGGGTGGCACACTCAAAACATGCGGCGATTACGTCTTGGGTTCGTACTATGGTTGGTACTATGGTTCGTACTATGGCTCCTAGCGCGACGCTAATCATCACAGCACTGATCTCCCACTCAGCGTTGAGCCAATCGCTCGATCTGCAGCTTGAAGTCAAAGCAAATTACCGCGACAGCGAGCAAGCTAAGTTTCCAACTCAATTCCCGTTTGCACCCATCGCTTTGCCGGTAGGCGCGACTAGTTCCTTTGTCGAAACCGTTGATGAAGGTGGTCACGCGGAAGTATCCCTTGTGAGTTTGGCGGGCCGATGGCAGATTGCAGCACCGTGGCAGCTACAATTTAAATTGGACGCGATTGACCTGTACGACCGAAACCCGACCTCTTCTGATCACAAACTCGATATTGATGCCCTGTTCCTGCGCTATGGCAACTCCTCAAACGCCACCACTATCCCTACGCAAAACGGTTTTTATGCACAGGTGGGTAAATTCAAGAAATTTGAACAGCAACGAGAACGTCGCACCGAAAGCTACGGCGTTGTATCTACCGCGTTTAATCGCTTTGAGGACAGTGGGCTGGAAGCTGGATTTGATTTAGCTTCAGGGTTTTATGGTCGTGTGAGCTACACCACGGGCAACCCCGTTTTTATGCGCGATGGCAATGCGCTAGCAGGAGACAACGGCACGGACGATTTTCGCGTGCCCCCAAACGCCAATCCCGATCCTGATTTAAAAAGTGGCATCGTGATGCTATACGATGCAGAGATTGAAGATTTTGATTTATCCAGCGATCCTGAAATTGGTGTAGGCCTTGGCTACCGCTTCAATTCGGCGAACCAAAACCAAAAACTAGATCTATTGGCATTTCACTACGAAAGAGATCTCTCTGACTCACGCAAACTAAATGGCACGTTCTACGGTGGCGATCTCGACCTTTTCGATCTAAGCGAAGTACCGGGTGCGGCCGGAATTAGACTGCCATTCGAAGGCAACGAGAAAACCGAAAGCGGCTTGAATGCATGGTATTACTCAGGGGATTTCGCGTTGTTCTCGCAATACGTTAAACAAGATGTTGCTAACCTAAAGCGCGATGGTTTTGAAATTGAACTCAGCTATGTCTTTGACACCCCGATTACGGTGACGCCAGTAATACGCTACTCTGAACTCAGCAATGACTTTGTGGGGCATCCAGCCTTTCCTGCCCCAAGTCTCACCTGGGATTGGCGTAGAATCGATTATGCGGTTAATTTGGATTTTTCCGAGAACCTGCGTTTGATAATTGAATACGCAGACAATGAGGTAGAAAGAGCAAATCGCTGGGAAGACCACAACGAGTGGTTGATCACTCTGCGTTGGCAAGCCAGCTACAAGCGATAATGACGGGGTCAAACCTGGTTTAATTCTTCAAGCATTTCTCTGACTGTTTGAAATCGATCAGCAGGGGTTTTTTCCGTTGCTTTGCGGATAATGGCTTCGAGCGGCCCAGTGATTGGGCCCTCAACGCCGATTATATTTGGCAGATCTTGGTGTACCTGAAGCTCGGCGAGTTTCATATAGTCTTTATGCGTAAAGGGTGGTGAACCCGTGAGCAGCGTGAACAAAATAATGCCGATAGAATAAATATCGGTACGCTGATCCAGCGCTTCATTAAGGAACTGTTCGGGCGCCATATAGCGCGGTGTACCCATTAAAGTATGGCTGGCCTTAGCAACGGCTGCCCGATCCTGATTAACCATGCTGCGTGCCAAACCAAAGTCCATGATCTTTAATATGCCCTGCCGATTAATCATCATATTGCCCGGCTTTAGATCGAGGTGAATAACACCCTGTTCATGAGCTGCGTTCATCGCCGAGCAAATTTGCCGCGCCATCAATAAGGCGATATAGCGATCCTGTGCGCCCCGCTTTTTGAGCATCAAATCAAGGTCATACCCAGGCACATATTCCATACTAATATAGGCATATTCGCCCCAGTTACCCATATCAAATGTACTCAGAATATTACGGTGCGAGATGCGCCGTGCTAAACGGATCTCTTCTTTGATACTGATCGTATTGTTTTCAGCAAACAGTTCGCGTGGCAACAATTTAAGCGCTGTGCGCTCGTCCAGCTCGCGATCTTGTACTAAGAAGACCTGCCCCATAGCCCCACGGCCGATCAATTTCAACACCTCATAGCGATCCGCAATGACGGTGCCAGTGGCGATGGCGGGCGTCGAAAAATTAAGCACGACTTCCCCGTCACCACCTTCGGTAACCTGAGTCGCTTCAGGGTCAACACCAAGATTTTGTAGAGTCTCATCCATGCCTAAGCGGTCTTCCAGCGATGCGCTGGAGAGCGACTTATCGATATTCAATTCGTTGGAGATTTGGGCTAGATAGTTTTCCAGTTCGGCTTTCTCCTTCAAGGTATTGCCCATGTCGACGACCACGCGATACAGCATCCCAATCTCGTCATTGCTAATGGGCGCCGTATTCTTCTCAGGATACTGACCGTCGCGAATGGCACCGGTAACCGACACCAATTCAATAATCGGTCGGCTAATTCTAAATGCCACGAACGCCGCTAAAATGAAGGCAATAAGTAGGCAAGCCGCACCGATAACAAGCACCGTATTTTGAATGCGCGTGAACGGCGCGAGCAGATCGGCACTCGAACGCAAGATCAAGACAAACCCCAAAGGGTCACTGCCGTCGTTGCCAATGCGCCGTGCAACGGCAAAATACTCTTGCTCGTTGAGCATGGTCTGAAAGTCTTGTACGGCAGAATCACTATCTAAAATAGGCTGCCAACGTGCCGCGTCAGGGGCGAAATAATCGTTTAATGCGCCCTTAAGCTTAGCATCCGTTACGTAGATGCTATTCACCCCATTTACTTGTCGATTTTGATCGCGGGTAAAACTGAAAAAACCAATATCACTAAATGTAAGTGAAACGGTTTCATTGGCCATTTCGCTGCTGAACTCGTATGCCAGTGCGACTGTCCCCCTCACGATCTCGGTGGCAACGTTGTCGAATATCGGTTCCGTTACAAGCTGCATCAAACGACCCTGGCTTAAAAAATAACCTTGGCCAGACTTACCCGCCAGCGCGTCATCAAAAAAGGGGGCTCTGTTCGCCATGTTTTGGCCAATCGCATCGGGCCGGTCGGAGCGCGCTAACACATTACCTGCCCCATCGGTAAAAAACAGAATGTCGAAATCTAGCTGCTTTTGAAATTCTTGACTTTGATCCTGCAGGGTCAATGCTTCGCTTTCATATACAAGTGGCAGAATGCGGCCGTCCCGAGCAATGCTGCGTGCGACCTCTCTAATTGAATTGAAACGACTCTCAATTTTAGTATCGAGCACCGAGCTCGATTGGCGTAAAGACTGCCCGATGCTTTCAGCGGAAACTTGCCGTGCTTGAAGCCCGATCTGCCAAAAGGTGGTGATGATCAGCGCACTAAACGCGACCAAGATAAGCGAGAAGAGCTTCTCGCGAATGCCGAATCGAATACGGGGCTGCGCCATTAATAAAACTCATCCTCAAATATTTTAGAATTTTTGGAATAGTCACCGCCAAACTTATTTTTATGCGGCTCGACCTTGGACACCGTGGTATCGATTTGATCGACGAGTTCGAGTGTCTCGTTGGCTTTTACTTCGACCACCCGCTTGGTCTCTCCGCGAATATTCCAGACACTGAGTTCGTACGTTCCGGGCAGCACCTCGCTAATTTGATAACGTCCCTGCTCGTCAGCCTTAACACTGAGCCCTTGATCGCCCACAGCAACAAACGTGGCCATTTCCGCATGAATATTGCAGTATATTTTTACGACACACGGTTCTTGCAAAGTCACCGCTCTTTTCAACCCCGCCCCGTAGGTTCCTAAATCAAACGCATTTTTACCCGAGGATGAAAAAACGTTATGTTGAATATCGTCCTTGTTAACAAACACTACTTGATCGCCCGCATGAATCGTTGAGTAGCGCGGCTGATATTCTTTGTTCTCCATATCGATGATATGTACTTGTGAGGGACGATCTGGAACCGCATCTAGCATCGCCTTCGGCGTTAACGTTATCATCGTTCCGGCGGCCGAAAGTGCTTGCTGCTCTGCGCCCAGCAACACGACTTTACCAGCTAGCGCACCGTATTCTATCGCAATCTCTTGGTT
>CAYGNS010000098.1:0-7610 GCA_964351295.1 uncultured Gammaproteobacteria bacterium | reverse complement strand
CAACACCGGCACGCCAAACGCGCAAGGTTCCAGAATGATTTGCCCGCAGAACGGCTCCAAGCTGCCGCCCACAAAGGCCACATCAGAGCAGGCGTATAACAAAGACAACTCGCCCATCGTATCACCAAGATAAACATCCACATCGGCCGTCAGCTCAGCTACCTTCTCGGTTCGGCGCACCACCTTGAGTCCGCGCCGTGCGGTTTTACGCGCAACATAGTCAAAGCGTTCTGGATGCCTGGGCACAATCATTAAAAGCAAATGGGGAAACTCATTCTTCAGCACTTTATACGCTTCTAATAAGCGACCTTCTTCACCCTCGCGCGTGCTGCCTGCTATCCAAATAAGACGATCACTGCCGAGTTGCCGACGCGTGACCTCAGCCATCTCGTGCAAGCTAGCAGGCACTTGTACATCAAACTTAATACTGCCCGTTACGGCAATCTTCTCGCTTGCCACGCCGAGCAAACGCAAGTGCTCGGCATCGGCCTGCCCTTGTGCCGCGAAGAAGTCGACCGGCTCCAAGGTATGCGTGACCAGCTCCTTAAAGCGCGCATAATTATGATACGAGCGTTCCGACAGTCGCACGTTCGTATACATTAAATAAGTGCCCTGCGACTTAACGGCTTTAATCATCTCCGGCCATATTTCGGTTTCCATAACGAGTCCTAACCGCGGTTTGACTGCCGCGGCAAAGCGGCGCATCGAACTACGAAGATCGTAAGGAAAATAGCAATGTGCCACACTTGTGCCTAACATTTGCCTAACCATCGCCGAACCCGTTGGCGTAGTGGTGGTGAGCAAAATTTTTAAGTTTGGAAAGCTATCGCGCAGGCGTCTAACCAACGGCGCCGCCGCGCGGGCTTCACCCACCGATACGGCATGTAACCACAAATCAAAAGGCCCCTGTTTGCGAATCGCACTCGGCACCACACCGAAGCGCTCGGGCCAACGACGCCAATACTCAGGGTTTCGAAAACCGCGCACACACAGGCCCACTATAGCCAGCGGCGCCAACAGGGTCATGAGTGTTCGATACACCCAGAACATCAGCGGAACTGACGATGAGCGACTTAACGGAGGTTGCGTAGATGGCTGAGGGGATGGCATAAACGGTAAACGATGATCCAGCTAAAGATGATGGCGAACAAATTAAACGGGCAGATTAAGCCAGTCGCGAGGCCGCAAGTAATCGGTCACCAAACGCGCCTCTTGCGAATCGGTCACTGGCGTATGTTGATACTCCCATGCAACTTGCGGAGGGAGCGACATTAGAATCGACTCAGTACGCCCCCCAGATTGTAAGCCAAACAGTGTGCCGCGGTCGTACACCAAATTAAATTCTACATAACGTCCGCGGCGTAAGAGCTGCCATGCTCTTTGCTGTGCGGTAAAAGGGGTGAAGGCGCGGGCAGTAAGGATGGGCACGTACGCGGGTAAATAATGCTCACCCACACTACGCATAAACGCAAAAGCCGTGGCGAAATCCGGTTCGTTAAGATCATCAAAAAACAAGCCGCCAATCCCGCGCGTTTCTTGTCGGTGCGGCAAATAAAAATACTCGTCGCACCAAGCTTTATAGCGCGCGTATACATCGTCCTTAAAAGCGGTATCGAACGGTTCACACGCAGCCTTCGCCACGGTATGCCAATGCACAGCATCCTCGTCGAAACCATAACTGGGCGTTAAGTCAAACCCACCGCCAAACCACCAGACGGGCTTGGGGCCGTCGGCATCAGCAATAAAAAACCGCACGTTCATATGCGAAGTAGGCGCAAACGGATTGTGCGGATGAATCACTAACGACACACCCATCGCAGTAAAACTTTTATTTTTGAGTTCGGGGCGCTTGGCCGTTGCGGCCGCGGGTAGCGCGTCACCTTGCACATGCGAGAAATTAACGCCGCCTTTCTCAATCATATTGCCATTGGCTAGCACCCTAGAGCGTCCACCGCCGCCGCTTGCATACTGCCATTGATCCTCGACAAACGTCTTGCCATCAACCGCTGCAAGACCATCGCAAATGGAGTCCTGCAGAGACTTTAAATACTGTTCAACCGCATTTTTGTCGATGCTCATACGCACACAAATCGAAAATAACCAGAGAGACTAGAATAGGATTTTTCTGCCATTGGACGACCTTAAGCAAAGTGTCCATGCGCAAGGGAGGATACCGCTAAACAGGGTGGCGAGTCGACCTTAGTCGAGCACCAAAACAGCGCTTGCAAGCGCGCTCAACCATAAAGCTTGCAAATTAATTAGTTAACGTAATTGCGCATTGCTCTGCGCATCGCGAATGGTTGATGGTGCGGGCGCGCCGCCTACGGCTAGTTCTAGCACATAGTCGACCTCCGTGCCCATTTCGTGCGCAACCTCGTCGGCTTCTAACAAAGCCGCTTGACCGTGTCGATTAGCACTAGTTGACACAATGGCATGGCCAAACTTGGTCAATAGATCTCGACATATTTCATTAGCGGTCAGCCGCACCGCAATGCTCAGATGGTGTCCACGCAGCAATGTCGAGACGTTCGCGTGAGCGGGAATTAGCCAGGTATTAGGCCCCGGCCAAGAGTCTCTCACGCGCTGAAGTTGAGCGGCGTCCAAGGCCGCAAAATTGGCGTATACCCCCAACTGAGCTTCATTCGCGCCAAGCAAAATTAAGCCTTGCTCGGCCTTTCGTTGCTTGATCTTTAAGATGCGCTCAACGGCTTGCGCATTATTAGGGTCGCAACCCAATCCAAAACAATGCTCGGTAGGGTACGCGATAACGCCACCACCGCGCAGTACCTCTACCGCTTTATTAATTGCGTTTTCTGACCTCATCCACGTCTCCATCGATGTAAGCGCTGCACCCAGGCCAAGAGCCCATGCGGTTGATTATTGCGCTTCCAATTGCCTGCAACAAATTTATTTGCTTCGGCCAAACTCGGATATAAATGTATCGTGCCGAGGATTTTGTTCAGTCCTAAGTTGTACTTCATTGCCAACACATATTCAGCAATCAGGTCGCTCGCATGAGGGCCCACAATGGTAACGCCCAGCACCTTATCTTTGCCTTTCGGAGTAATTACTTTTATAAAGCCATGCGCTTCGCCATCGGCGATAGCACGATCTAAGTCATCAATTCCATAGCGCGTTACTTCAAATGCTAGGTTTTGCTCTTGCGCTTCGCGTTCGCTAATGCCCACCCGCGCCACTTCGGGCATGGTGAACGTTGCCCACGGGATTACGCGATAATCCACTTTGAACTTTTTGATAAAGCCAAACAATGCGTTCACTGTGGCAAACCAGGCTTGGTGCGACGCTGTGTGCGTAAACTGATACGGCCCCGCAATATCTCCACAGGCAAAAATATTGGGCACGGCCGTACGTAGATAGTCATCAGTCTCGATCGTGCCATTGGCTCGCAGGCGAATGCCCAGTTTCTCTAAACCCATACCATCGGTATTGGGTTTGCGTCCCACCGCCACCAACACCGCATCAAAAGGGATTTCGACTTGCCCAGTACTCGTTTCACACAGCAAAGACTTCTCACCTGTCGTTTTAAATTCCACCGCTGTGTGTCCGGTAAGCACGGTAATCCCATCTTGTGCGAAACGCGATTTAATGTGTTCGGCTACATCAATGTCTTCACGCCCCATAAGCTGGTCGAGCTTTTGTACGATCGTAACTTGGCTACCCAGTTTCTGCATGGCTTGACTTAACTCACAGCCAATCGGGCCTCCGCCCAGTACCAACAAACGCTTAGGCAATTCACGCAGCTGCCAGATAGTGTCCGAAGTGAAATAATCCACGGCGTCTATACCTTTAATCGGCGGCACAAAAGGCCGCGCTCCGGCCGCAATAATAATATTTTTAGTGCGAATAACGCGTTCACCCACTTGCACAGTGTAGCGGTCAACAATCTGAGCTTCGCCCATTACACACTCCACGCCTAAGCCAGTGAAGCGCTCTACCGAATCATGCGGCTCAATGGTGGCGATGATATCTTGTACTCGCTGCATCACCTTTTTAAAATTAACGGTGACAGGCACCGATTCCAAACCAAACTCTTCGGCGCGGTGCATATAGCTTGCTATCTTCGCTGAACGAAGAATGGCTTTACTAGGTACGCATCCCGTATTGAGGCAATCGCCCCCCATTTTGTCGCGCTCAATGAGAATCACTTTGGCTTTAACGGCCGCAGCGATCAGGGCTGCAACTAAACCGCCTGAACCGGCACCGATTACAACAATATTTGCTTCATACTTACTCATACTTTCTCCCAAAGAGGCGGATGGGCTTAGTGCGTTTAACCTCGTGTTAAACGTAAGGAGCGCCTGCCAAGACTAATCGTTACACTAAAATGGATGGTCAAACGGACGATGTGTTTTTATTGAATATCGGTAGCAATCGAGCGCGCGCGCAACCAATTCATAATGTGCTTGGCGATAATCGGAAATGTGCCAAGCAACACAAAGGCCACTAACAGTTGCGGTGAAACAATATCACCTAGCGATTCGATCTGAGCGAGCTGCGTACCGGCATACACATACACAGCTGTGCCAGCCAACATGCCAATCTGGCTTGCCCAGTAAAAGGTCGTGGTTTTAAGCTTGGTTAACGCGAGCAAAGAATTGACCATAAAAAACGGAAACAAGGGCACTAAGCGCAAGCCAAATACATAGAGCGCTCCTTCGCGCTCGATACCACGATTGATGGCACCTAAACGATCACCAAACTTCGCTTCGATGGCATCGTGAAACAAAAATCGAGTGAGCAAAAAAGCAATGGTGGCACCAATCGTGCTCGCAAAAGACACGAGCACTAAGCCCGTCGTA
Source organism: uncultured Gammaproteobacteria bacterium (assembly GCA_964351295.1). GTDB lineage: Bacteria > Pseudomonadota > Gammaproteobacteria > Arenicellales > Arenicellaceae > Arenicella. Next base: position 2,790 of record CAYGNS010000098.1, on the reverse strand, counting down.
AACCCGAAAATAGCCCCACCCGCTAGCGTTAAGATAGCCGCTGCGGGCAGCGCTAACGCGGCCACGGCTAAGTAGAGAACAAAATACCCAACCGCTACCCAGGTAGGATTGGCCAGATAAAACTGGGCTAATTGATCTTTTTGGGCTTTAAGGCTGGCCAGATTGAAATAACTGGGGCCGTCAAAATAAAAGAATGCGCCAATAAGCGAGATCACCAATACGGCAATAAAGAGTTTCGTTTTCATAGAAGTCTGTGTGAGATTCAGTACAAAATAAGTGTAGCGCAATTGCGCTACGAACGGTGCCTCGCGCGCTGGAGAGCACGGTAAGCGCAGATGGTGAATGCGTGCCAACAACGATCAATACACGCAGTGCATTAATCGTCTTATGCGCTTAGTATGACCGCTCTAACACGTAATCGCTTACCGTGGCTTTCCAAAATGTTTAGCGGTATCCTGACGTCAACTAAGAATCGAATACGACCAATTACCGCAAATAACATACCAGCTTGATTTTTACACTTTGGCTGGTCGCATCCTGTATTGTCTTGCTCTTAATCTTCGCAGCAACCGATTATTCGCCGCGATGGGCCTCAACTAAAATTAACCGTATATGGCATCACAAAGCATCACTAGTCTTGCCTGGAAGCACGTAGCTATTGAGCAAATCCCGGCTCTAACCGATGACTCGCTCTGCGTAGTATACGTGCCACTTTGTATTGGCGGCACTAGCTTACTCAGCGACAGTCAACGCTTGAATGCCGTGGAGCTGCTCAGTGACATACAGTGGGACCGATTTGAGCGGCGTCCGGCTGGCGCGAGCAAAGAAACGTTTTTAGCGGGTAGATACTATCTGCTCAATTTGTTGGCTCACTTCACTAATCAAGCAGCCAACGACGTAACACTAAGCTACAACCGTTTAAACAAGCCCTCCCTGCAACCTAACCCGCTCGGTCTGGAGTTCAATTTTAGCGATACCACCTTTGTGCACGAAGACCACATGGTCAGTGTTGGGCTGTTTGCCTTTACATTGCATGCGCAAGTAGGGGTAGACATTGAAGCCGAGCATCGTCAAGCGGCGTCCGAGCAAATTGCGGCCAGACGTTTTACCGCCAATGAACTGGCTTTTTACTACGATGCGGCGTCTACCACGGCTACTCACAGTCAGCAGACGCGCTTCTTACAAATATGGACGCGCAAAGAGGCGTTTGGAAAAGCGTGTGGCTTAGGCATTAATTTTAAAATGAATGAGCTGGATCTCATGCAAAGCCAGGCGCAGCCCAACAGTACGCCTGATTTTCAACACAGTTTCGCCCACCACGAGCAAGCATGGAGCTTGCAACAATTTTTTGCACCGCAAGGCGAAATTGCTTGTGTAACGCATGCAGGTAAACAGCCCTTAAAGATAAGTGCGTTTCACATCGACCACGAGTTGATATAACCGCAGCGTTTTTGCCACGCAGCTCTAGAACCACTCCGCGGCCCGATCCTGCAGCTTTACAAACCATAATCCATAAATCTCGTGCATCGCCAGCGTAGACAAATGCAAAGCGCCCGCATCGGGCAACCAGTATTTAAAGCTAGGCATGCGCTCTGCACGAATGAGTATGTCGGCCGCAACGGGCGTTACGATGGTGCTGGCAGAGAGTGCTCGGCGCACTAAATAGTCGCTACGCGGCAGATGCAAAGCCGATGTCACCAACAGCACATCGGGCCGCTCGTTATTCAGAGCACTCGCTAGTTTAGTTTCACTGTTTAACAAAACCTGCAATTGCTCAGCATTTTGTTCGGATGTACGGCTCCGCGAATCAATTACGATGGCGCTATCAGGCACGCCCCACTCGACCAACAGCGCGCGCGCGTATTCCGATTCTGCGGCAATACCTGGTTGGGTAAATACGTTGCCACCCAGCAACACCACCAGCGGCGCTTTGCCAGCCGCGTATAATTGCGCTGCCAACCAATAGCGGTCGGTGGCATTGGTAAATTGTACGCGGTTAACGGGTTCGCTCGGTAAACGCAAACCTCCGCCCATTACGGCGATTGCGTCATGCGGCGTGATCGAGGTAACGGGCTTTGGCGGGAACTGCCCTTCGAGAGAGCTCGCCAGATAAATCGCAAATTGAGGTGTTGCAAACAACCACAGCACAAGAAAACCCATGAACCATGCACCCCGAGCAAGGCGCGCCCTGCCCACGAGGAAACTCAGCAAACCCAGCACCGCCAGTAGCAGCACCAAGCCTAAAGGGTAGAGTAAAAGCGAAACAAACTTAATTAGTACAACAGTGTCCATAGTCTGAATAAGCCGGTGATTTTATGCTGCGGTGGGTGTCATGCCGCTAGGCAATGTAACGATCATGCAACTAGGCACTCCCCATTGACACCGCATCGTTGATAATCGCTGCACAGAGTAGGCGAAATTTAGGCCGAATGATACGATACGCACCCACTATAGAGCGTTGCAAGACGGTCGAGCACAATACGTTATGGATTTATTCGATTTTAGCAATGGCCGCGAAGGCTACTACGGCGAGTACGGCGGCACTTTTCTGCCTGAGATACTGCACTCCACCATCGAAGAACTAAAGGCCGAGTTCCGCAAAGCCAAAAATGATCCGGCCTTTTGGCAAGAGTTCATCGCGCTTATGCAGAGCTACTCAGGCCGCCCAACGCCCGTCACGCATTTAGCGAATTTGTCACAACGACTAGGCGGCGCGCAAATTTATCTTAAGCGCGAAGACCTCAACCATACAGGTTCGCATAAAATCAATAATGTTATGGGACAAGGCTT
>CAYGNS010000097.1:0-7651 GCA_964351295.1 uncultured Gammaproteobacteria bacterium | reverse complement strand
CTGTAAGGCTCACCGAGGCGGTCACGCAATGGCACTTTACACCGCAAGAAGATGGTCAGGTGTTAGTAGAAAACTTCGCACACATTAATCCCAATGGTCCCACCCCAGCTTGGCTGACTAACATGCTGCTCGTGGGTGCGCCGTTCGATACGATGTCTGAGATGCGTAAACTGATCGAGGGTGGCGCGTACCAAGACGCGCACATTGAATTTCTCGCACTTAAGGCTAACTCCGAAGCCGCCGAGTAGAGATTAAAGATCACTCCTTGCCAATCCAAATGTCTTTCTCGGGTTGACCTTGCACGCGGCAGTCCCCGAGCTTGAACGTTATAGTCGCGCCCTGATCTGACTTGGCGAAATAGTCTTTGCTCACGGCTACAATCGTTGGCGTCAACAAAATCAACGCCGTAACGTTCACCACCGTCATCAAACCCAAAGCGGCATCGGCCGCTGCCCATACGGCGCTCAAACTAGCGCTCGAGCCCCATAAGACCATGCCAAGGTACATCGCGGTATACAGGCTGCGCCCTACTGTATTGTCGCAGTTAAAAATGCGTAGATTACTTTCAGCGTAAGCGTAATTAGCCACCACCGAGGTAAATGCAAATAAGGTAATCGCCGCCGCAACAAAATGCCCACCGTACACCCCCATATGGGTTTCCATCGCTATTTGCGTTAACCGAATTCCTTCCATCTCGCCCGTCGCACCGCCGCCTGCCAACAGAATAACAATCGCCGTACATGTGCACAGAATCATCGTGTCGAAAAACACGCCCAGCATTTGAATGTACCCTTGCACAGCTGGATGGTTGGGATGGGGTGACGCGCCCGCCGCAGCATGCGGCGCACTGCCAGCGCCGGCTTCGTTCGAATAGAGACCGCGCTGAATACCATTTTTAATGGCCGCACCCAACGCACCCGCGCCCGCTTCTTGTAGGCCAAAAGCCGACAAAACAATATCGCCAAGCATGGCGGGAACCAACTGGATGTTTAAAGCCGTGATGCCTACGGCCGTCAAAACATAGGCAACCCCCATAAACGGCACTACGATTTCGGCAAACCGGGCAATCGAACGCAAGCCACCAATGACAATCGCACCGGCTAATACGGTTATCACTATGCCCGCATAGTGCGTGGGCACCGCGTAGGCATAATTGAGCGCATCGGTAATGGTGTTTGCTTGCATGGCGCTAAAGAACAAGCCATAGCCGAGGAAAAGACAAATCGCAAACAATAGAGCGAGTCCACGCGAACCTAAACCTTGTTGAATGTAATAAGCGGGGCCGCCGCGAAACTCTTTGTGGTGGTCACGTACTTTGTACACTTGTGCCAACAAGCTCTCGGCAAAGCCGGTGGCCATACCTAAAATAGCGATCACCCACATCCAGAAAACCGCACCCGCACCGCCTAAGGAAATAGCAATCGCAACGCCAGCAAGATTACCGGTGCCTACCCGGGCCGACAGCGAGGTACACAAAGCTTGAAAAGAACTGATGCCCGACGCGTCGCTGCGCCCGCTGTTGCGGATCAAGGTGAACATGTGCCCGAACTGACGCAATTGCAGTGCGCCTAACCGCACGGTAAACCAAACACCGGCGATGATCAGCAAGTAAATGAGTACTTGCCAGTCGCTCCACAACACCGCGTTAACGGTGCTAATGACCGCATTAATCGAAGAAACAATTACCTCTAACATAAGCCGCAGCTCCATTTATGAGCCGTACGCTGATGCGTGAGCACAGCCTTAGCCACATCCGTTTAGCTAAGGATAACGTAAATAGCGCCGCGTGTTTAGCGGCGCCATGGGAGGAAACTACAGAGTGAAACTGTAGGTTTAATTCAAACTACAGAGCAACCAGGCTCGCAAGTGTTTGCGCACACGCCTCAGCCGCTTCCTTACCCTTCTTAACAAAATGCGCCTTGAAGAAGTCTACGTGCTCCTTGCCACCGTGAAAATGATGCGGCGTTAATACGGCGGAAAACACCGGCATGCCAGTTTCCATCTGCGCTTGCATCAGTCCATCGATCACGGTGCGGCCCACAAAGTCATGACGGTAAATACCACCGTCGACCACCAAGCCACCGGCGACCACGCCAGCGTAACGGCCCGTAGCCGCTAAGGCTTTGCAATGTAGAGGGATTTCGTAAGCACCAGGTACTTCAAAGAAGTCGACCTGTTTATCGCTCAGTTTAGCGAACTCGGCTTTAAAGGAATCGCGCAGCACATCCACGATATCCCGATGCCAACAGGCTTGAATAAATGCCACACGATCGCGTGACGCAATTTGAGTATAGTTAGTCATTGTTTAGTCTCAATTCAAAGAATTAAAATTGAGGGCAAACAAGGGTAAGTCAGAAAAACGTCTGCGTTATTCGTAACACCCGAACAGCGCCAACCAACAAGCTAAGCAAAAGCTAACGAGCACTCGAAAAAACAGTGCTCGGCTCCCGCTTTTAAACAGCCCTTCTACGGTTTTACAACCGATCTTCTTACGCTAAACACGCTATTACTAGCGACTAGCTCTTAACCTTATTTCTCATAACCAGACTGTAACTGTCGGCCCTGGAATCGCACCAGAATCTGCTTGTCCCCTCGATGAAGAATCACCAAGAGCGCCCGCGGGCTACCTATTGCTAGGATTACCGCCGGTGGGGACTTTCACCCCGCCCTGAGAAGCTCAGCATAGTGGTGCTGAGTTGGCGCAATTATAGGCTTGACCGCGTAAAGTGTACATAAAAATCAAGAATCTCTATGAGTGCAATGAGGCTAAGGCCCGGTAAATAATCACTAAAATTTCGCATTTGTAAGCGCTTTTTTAGTTTCCCTCACAGGCACGTTGCTACTCTGCGTAAATGAAAAGATACCGAGGCGTTGTTTGCATTTTATTGGCGTTAGCATTATCTGGCTGCGGCGTAGATAAGTTTTTTATCGAGCGCGCCGTCAATGACGTTGCCAATGATGTAAGCGATCAGCTCAACGAATTTGCCACTCTGAGTGCGGATCAACAGCAACATGCGCGCGAGATTGGCGTGGCTGCGCAAGGATGGATTAAGCAAGACGCCCTACCAATGGTAGCCTCTTTGATTGACCAAAGTGCGCAAGATATTGAAGACCAAGGCACCTTGTCGCAAGCGACTTATGATGAAATTGTGGCATTCTTTTATCGTCCGCTGCCCCTTTCCGACAACCCGAATTTACTCGCTGAAGTCACGCGGTTCTTTTTCGAAATGTCGCCTGCCCAAGATGAAGAGGTGCGCGAACAGCTACTCGCAAATTATGAGGAGCGTAAGTTAAAGCGCGACGAGCGTGACCTAGACGATCAAAAGGACGGCATTGCCCGTTCGTTGAAGATTGCCTTTCGAGGTATGGATGTTGCACGCACTCGAGCGCAACTCGACGAAGCTCGGCGCATCCTAGAAGTGCGAATTGATCTAGCACAGCAAACTAACGACTATTATGAGTTGGTTAATCAACAGTTTGTGGCACTCACCGAAGCGAAAGACGATTCACAAGCAGCGTTTGCAGAGCGGTATAAAGCCGCATGGTTGGCGCTAGAGGCAGGACCCAATTCAGCGCACCCCATTGAGTTTAAGCAGAATGCTGACAACGGCCTGGAGGCGATTAATTATCTGTTTACCACTTTGACCGAAGAAGAGCGCGCCACGGCGGCGACCGTGATGCGGGAATACGCGCAGTTCTTTTTAGCGTTACGCGATAGTTAGCCACCCACCATCTTCCCGCGCCCTGCGCCCTTCCCCGCCGTCTCCGTCATTCCTGCGGAGGCGGGAATCCATTATCTGACGCAGTGCTAAACCATGGATCCCCGTCCCCGTCCCCGCCTGCGCGGGGAATACGGCGGGAATAACGAAGAGGATGATAATTTGGCGTCGTGCTAAGATCTTTTCTACGCGTATCTAAACCACCCTAAATCGGCCCACATTATGCGCCACATTGCCAAACTAAGCCTAAGCTGCTTAAGCATGCTCGTTATAAGCAGCTACGGCACGTCCACCGCAGCCAACACCCCAAGCTCAGAGCCTGTTCCAGAGTTCTGCCTTAACCTCCCACGACCTGAATATGCCGAGCTCACACGCCTTGCCAGTCCTGATCCGTGGTTTGAGTTGTATGAGGTCGCTGACGGGGTTACCGCTATTTACGAACCGCAACAATGGCAAGAAGTTATTTCGTATTTAATTGAGGGCTCTGACCGCGCACTGCTTTTCGATACCGGCAATGGCATTAGTAACATAGCGGCGGTTGTGGAGTCATTAACCGATAAACCCATCACGGTTCTCAATTCGCATGGTCACTATGACCATGTAGGCGGAAATCACGCTTTCGCAACCGCTCCGCACCAATTACTCGGCATGAACACCGCGTTTACACGAGCCCGCCAAGCCGGCGTGAGCAATGCCAATATTCGAATCGAAGTGTCCAGTGAGGCTCTGTGCTCTAAGCCTCCCCAAGGTGTCAGTGAAGACACCCACGTTGGGCAGCCTTACCGTATCAGCGCTTGGATAGACGACGGTCATAAGCTTGATCTTGGAGATCGAACCTTAGAGGTGATTCATATTCCAGGCCATACGCCCGATGCAATCGCTTTGTTCGACTCGGCGGCGGGATTGCTGTGGACCGGGGATACTTTCTACGCTGGCCCCATTTGGCTCTTTGCGCCCGAGACAAATCTAGACGACTACCGAAAATCTCTACAACGCTTAATCGACTTAACGGCTACCGATCCAGTTAAGTGGCTACTGCCTGCGCATAATACGCCACTCGTGAAACCGACGGTTTTACCCTCCGTGTTAGGCGCGTTTGATGACATGATTTCGGGCAAGTTAACCGCTACGCCCGAATGGTCTGGTACGGTTAGCTACGCGCCTTTGCGGGAATCAGTGTTCTCATTTTTAATGCGCGACGAGCCGCTACCGTATGCAGGAGTCGATGACTAGGCACGGAATGCGTCCCTAGTCTTTCCCGCACACTTTTTGTCATTCCCGCGGAGGCGGGAATCCATTATCTGGCACAGTGCTAGGCCATGGATCCCCGTCCCCGCCTTCGCGGGGAAGACGGCGGGGATGACTCGTTCGCCTTTTCAACTTACAATATCGACGAGCGCAACCGAACACAGCCCCCGCCCATGCAACCCGAAATGTTCGCCATTCTTGGCATACTCGCCACTTTCGTAATACTCGAAATACTCTTTACTAGCTTTTTTAAAAAGCCTGGGCAAACACGCGACGACGCCATAGTTGAAATTATCGGTTCTGGCATGCTCATGCTGGTCACCCAGCCGGTTGTCTTATTTTTAGGCGCAACCGTGGCCGCCTTGTTGGTTCCGCAGTGGCAAGGTGTGCTTAGCACTTGGCATCCTATTGCGGTATTAGCCTTATTTCTTGTGTTCGACGATATGACCCAATATTGGTTGCATCGCACTTCGCACACTGTGCCGTGGTTATACAACTTGCACCGAGCGCACCACAACGCACCCTATTTGTCAGTGCGGGTAGTGTATCGCAACAATATTTTCTATTACTTTTTAATGCCTGGTTTGTGGTTTTCAGGCGCGCTTATCTACATGGGCGGCGGGTGGATTTATGCGGGCTACTTGGTGGTTAAAATGGCGGTGATTCTAGGTGCGCATAGCGATGTTCGTTGGGATGCGCCCTTGTATAAAATCAAATGGCTGTCGCCCATCATGTGGGTAGTGGAACGCACCATCTCAACGCCATCCACGCACAGCGCACACCATGGTAAACATGCTGACGATGGCATCACCCATTACAAGGGCAACTATGGCAATCTGCTGTTTTTTTGGGATGTGTTGTTCGGCACGGCCAAAATCACGCGCCAATACCCCAGCGAGTTTGGGGTAGAAAATTTGCCCTATTCGCCTTCGCAGGAGCAACTGTTGTGGCCAATATTCAAAGCCAAAGACGCGAATGCGGCGCCCGCAACGGAGCAGACGCAGCAGGCTTAGCGATGCACTGAGTTGGGTTTAACCAAGGATTCGTTCGCGCTTATATAGCCAAATACTCAACAGTACTAAAACCGCTGCAATCAGCGTGCTGGTTAGCATCGACAGGCCGATCAGCATGGGTTCTATCGACTCGCCCTTTACCGTCTCGATCATGATCAGGCCTTGCGAGAAGCTCGGAATCCACATATTGCCCAATGCAGGCTGCGGGGATAACAGTACTAACATCATCAACGGCAAGGTCGGCACTAACGTCACCATGCCCATGTACGACTGCGCTTCTTTATAACTTTTAGTGTAGGCCGCCAGCACAATCTCGGCGCTCGTACCCACCAGCACAAATGGAAAACAGGTAATAAAAATAAAGGCTACTTTCGCCGCACTAATCGTTACCGTCACCGACTCCATGGGCAATGCTTTAAATGCCACGGCAAAACTCGCCAACACGAGTAAAAAGGTTGCCGACGAATACAAGCAAGTTGCCAACCACTTACCCAACACCAACTGACTGCGGTCAATTGGCTGCGCCAACAATGGCTCGAGCGAGCCCTTCTCGCGCTCGCCTGCCGTGGTGTCGATGGCAAGATACATGCCACCCATCATGATCGAGAAAATCACAATGTAGGGCAACATATTCAGCACTTGTGAATTGCGCGCCTCGGGGCTAGCCACATCGCTTGTATTGATCTGAATGGCGTTCAGCACTTGTGGCGAGACTCCGCGTGCTTGTAACCGCAAAGCGCCAATGGTTTGTGCGTAGCGGCGTAGCGATTGCTGCAGTTGATTAAAGCTCAGCGCTTCTAATCCAGTAACAGAGGAGTCGTGAATGAGACGCACTGGAGCGGGCTGACCCGCGCGTAAGCTCGCATTAAAATTTTCCTCGATCACGAGTATTACTCGCCATTCTCCATTCATCACCGCGGCCTCAGGCTTTGCTGGCGGTTCTACAATCTCGAAGTGCTGGCTTTGCAAAAAGGCTATTAGATTGGGCGCGTGTTCGGCGCCCACTACGGGCACCTCAATGGGTGGTGCGCTTACCAGGTCGGTTTCGTCTTTTACCTTTTTCTCAGCAAACCACATCAAGGTAAGCAGCAACACGGGGCCCAACAACATCGAGAAACCGATAGTCGTTAGCGTGCGGCGATCGCGTAGATTGTCCACCACTTCTTTGGCGAACACGGTCCAGATAGCGGCGGCCACAGAAATTGGACGGGTTATCGTTTTCATAGCAAGCCCTCGTCTGTACCAATGGCTTTAACGAACGCATCTTCTAAGTTGTCCTCGCCCGTGGTTCGCCGTATCTCGTCGGGCGTGCCACTCGCGGTTACTATGCCATGCGCAATAATTACAATTTCGTCGCACAACGCGGCCACCTCTTGCATGATATGACTCGACAACAACACACAATGCCCCACATCTTTTAAATTGTTAATCACCTGACGCAAGCCCCGCGTAGCCATCACATCAAGACCATTGGTGGGCTCATCAAGAATAATGTTCTTAGGCTTGTGCACCAAGGCTCGAGCTAGAGCAGTTTTGGTTTTCTGGCCTTGCGAGAACCCTTTGCAACGTCGATCAATAAAGTCGCGCATTTCGAGCATGTCAGCCAGTTCGTCGATACGTCGGTTTAACTGTTGGTTAGACAAGCCATTCAGTCGACCAAAATACGCGATG
>CAYGNS010000096.1:3708-7652 GCA_964351295.1 uncultured Gammaproteobacteria bacterium | reverse complement strand
GAGTAAATTAAAGCTGCGTCCATGCTCGCCTAACTTTAACCACAAATCAGCGAGTTCTGTTACAGCGTCCATCCGCTGGGCGTCGAGTTTTAAACATTCTTGATACGCGCGTTGGGCCACCGCTACTTGCCGCTGTGCTAACGCCACACGCGCCATCAAATAGTGTCCATCAGCATAAAGCGGCGTCGCCGCCAACAGATTGCGCGCAATGCTTTGCGCCGCAGCAACATCCCCGCGGCTCAGCGCAACTCGCGCTTGCTGACTTAATTGCGCGCGATCAGTGATCATTTTACTCGGTGTCGAAATGGATGCCGGCCGCTCTGAGCTTATCTTCTAACGGTTTGAGATGCTGCGCATAATGTTGCCACTTACCCACTGAACCTTGATGCACTTTAGAGCGCACTTGCACCGAGCTAGCGGTCGCGCTGGGCGTTTGATTTTTCTCGAAGGCTAAACACGCCTCATCGAATGGCAGATGCAAAGCATCGAGCAACTGGCGCGTTTGAGATTCTTGTGCACTCACTAGGTCTTCGTACCGAACTTCTACAAAACGTTCGCCAAGGACCGCTTGCCAGTGTTGGCGCAGCCGATCATACGCGCCATAGTATTCGCCCAAATCAGCCAAAGAATAGGAGTATTTATACGCCCAAGTGAACACCTGTTTATACATTGAAAAACAGGCATCCATAGGGTGGCGCACCAGGTGCACGAAGCGCGCTTCAGGCCACGCCGCCGCGATGAGACCGCAATACAAGAAATTGAACGGCAGCTTTTCAATAAAAAACGGTTCTGCCCCTAAGCGATACGTAATAGCCGCAATATAGTCCTCGGCTAACACGCGCGGGTCACCCTTCGCAGCCACTTCTAACACCGCGCCATCAATGCGCCCTGCGCCCGTCACGCCTGCCAATTTACGCACGGCCATCTGTAAAAACAAGGTCTCACCCACGCTGGCTACTTGAGGATGGCTGGACAAAATGCGCTCAACGAGTGTGGTGCCGGTGCGTGGCAGACCCAAGACGAATATCGGCGTTGCCGCATGGTTTAGCGTGTCTCCACGTTCAACATTACGTTGTTTTGCAGCCTCTATATAGTCGCGGTCAAACTGCTTGATAACCGTATCGATAATCGCTATGTCTTCCTGCACGAAGTAACCCGTTTGCGCATGCACACCCGCGCAAGCTTTTTGATAATACTCAAAACTTTTGTCCCACTCACCCAAGTCTTCATATTCCTTACCGAGCGCGAAAAAGATGGGAATATCTCTGGCTGTATCGTCTGAATCCTTGATCACCGCCAACATTTGCTCAATGTGGTCGGTATTCACTGCCTTATTAAGACGCGAGAGTTGATAGTGATTTTTACGATGATCGGAGTTTTGTGCAATAAGCTCCTTATATAGTTGCTCGCCCAGATCAATATCGCCCACAAAAACAGCACAGGTCGCAAGATTGGCTTTAAATATCTGCGCTTCGGGCTGCAGCTCGCAGGCACGTTTAAAGAGCGGCAAAGCCCGATCCGATAAGCCAATTTCGGTATACACCGTACCCGCCAAATCCGCATATCGAGGGCTATTCTGTAACGCAGGGGCATAGTGGTCGAGCAACTCCGCCGCCAAACCATTTTGGCGACTTATCGAATACATATTGGCAAGCTCTACCGCAATGTCATAGCGTTGCGCATCAAGCTCTAAGCCGCGTTTGAAGGCCTCAATCGCCTCTGTCACTTGACGTTGTGCGCGCAGTACCACACCGGTTAAATAGTACGTCTCGGCCGCATCGGGGAATTGCCTTTGCAAGTGTGTGAGCACCTGTTCGAGCAAGGGACCATTTTTTTGGCTCAGAGCCTGCCGGCCGGCGTTAGTAAGCCGCTGGAGTTCATCACTCATAGAGTATTTTCCTAGATAAATTCATGTGGCGATTAGGTGGCCATCATTGCTAGCCACATAAGCGCACATTGGTGCATTGGACTGGTGTGATAAAAGTTGTTGAACAAAAAACTGTTCAACAAAAAATTGATCAGTAAAAAGCAAAAAGCCCAGTCATCAAACGACGACTGGGCTAGCACTTAGCCCGCATTTCGTTAACGGGGCTATTCTAAAGCCTACGCACCCATTCAACAACTTGGCCGCTTAATTCACGCGGCCGTGCCGTTAAGTTTTTGGCGCTTAATTGGCTTTCTTATCCAAGATGACTTCGATTCGATCCATTACATCTTCCATACGCCGCACCAAGGCTTGGTAGGGCTCTGGCGTTGCCATGTCTAACCCAGCATCCTTGAGAATCTGATACGCATGATCCGAACCACCTTTTTTGAGCACCGTAATCAGGGCGTCACGCGCCGATTCATCGCCCGCTAAGAATTTTTCGGCGAACCAAGCCGCTCCCGAAATGGAGGTCGCGTACTGGAATACATAAAAATCATAGTAAAAATGCGGAATATACGCCCACTCCATCGTATATGGCTCTTCAATCAATAACACGCCCTCGTCATGACCGTGATACTTCTTTAATAAGTCCGCATACATTTTGGTCAACACCGCGCCCGTTAGTGGCTCGTTGCGTTCTGCGGCCTCGTGAATCGCCAGTTCAAATTCTGCGAACATCGTTTGTCGATAAAATGTACCGCGAATTGACTCCAAGGCTTGACCAAGATAGAACAATTTTTCGTCGTCGTTCTGCGCATTCGCAATTAGATGCTCTTCAAGCAAAATCTCATTAATGGTCGACGCGATCTCTGCCGTAAACGTTGAATAAAATGCCTTGCTAAACGGCTGTTCAGCTTGGGCCAACATTGTGTGTACCGCGTGCCCCCACTCATGGGCATAAGTCGATAGTGAGTTGTAGTCGTCGGTGTGATTCAGCAGTACGTAAGGGTGCAAGCCATAAGCCGAACCATTCATGTACGCACCAGACTGCTTACCTGGCTGCGGATATACGTGCGCCCAGTTTGAATCAAGCGCGGTCGCCAAGTGCGCGTTGTACTCTTCGCCCAAGGGCTTGAGAACCTCTAACGTAATTTGCTTAGACGCTTCAACGCCAAAATCAGTATCCATCTCTACCAACGGTGGATAGATATCGTAGTAGCGCATTTCCTCGATCCCAAGAATACGACCACGCAACTTAAAGTAGCGGTGCAGTGTCGGTAAACTGTTATTGACCTCGGCCACTAGGGTGCGGTACACACCCTCAGGTAAATTTTCTTGTTTAAGCTCTTTCTGCAACACCGAATCATAGTTGCGTGCTTTCGCTTGGAAAATATTCGACTGCACTTCCGAAGCTAGGATGGCGCCCATGCTGTCTTCAAAATTTCCCCAAGTATTAAAAAAAGCATCGAATACTTTTTTCCGGTCCTCTCGATTTGGACTCGAGCGTGCACCCGCATACCCTGCTTGGGTGATTGTGGCTTTCTCACCATTGGCTAAGGTAATCTCGGGCCACTGAATATCGGCATTGGCCAATAATTCATAAATTTGATTGGGGCGGCTAGTGACTGCGCCCACCGACGCCATGAGCGCTTCGCCTTTTTCATCTAACAAATGCGGCGCGCCTGCGATCAAATCCAGAATATATTTGTCATAGGGCGCCAAGCGCGGCGCTTGTTTAAGGTATTTGCGTAGCTTCTTCTCGCCCAACGCCATCAAATTGGGATCAAACCACGAAGTAGCCTCGCTAAACTCAGTAAACAAAGCCGACACGCGCGCAACGCGCTCTTGCGCGCTTGCATCTCTTTGATCTTCATCATTCGATAGGTTTGCATAAAGAGCAACTCGATACCCTTCTTGTAGCAAACCGTATTGCTTTTCAAACACGTCGGCTACGTTTGCCGCCGACTTACCAAAGCCTTTTTGATCCGCCGACAACTCGCGTACTTTTGCTTGCAAGCCCGTAAACGCCGCCTCCCAAGCCGCTTCATCGGCATACAAATCGGTCAGGTCCCAACGG
>CAYGNS010000096.1:0-3698 GCA_964351295.1 uncultured Gammaproteobacteria bacterium | reverse complement strand
CCCAACGGATCTGCCCTTCCTTGTCCTCAGCGTGCACTGCGTTGCTCACGCCAACCACGGCAGCTACAAAGCCGCATAGAAAGATCAGTCGATGCAACTTGGATGAATTTAGATTAGTCATAATCGCCTCGTTTTGGGTTTTACATTAATTTGGTCGCAACGGCTAAAGCGTGTGGACGGCCGCTAGCAATTGTTGCGTGTACTTATGGTTAGACGACGCCCAGAGCGTTTCGGTTTCACCTATTTCAATCACTTTGCCGTGCTGTAGCACGAGCACTCTGTCGCATAAGGAACGAACGACCGATAGATCGTGCGACACAAACAACATCGTAAGATTGTGCTTTTCCACCAACTGCATAATCAGATCGAGAATTTGCTTTTGGATGGTCACGTCCAACGCAGACACGGGCTCGTCAGCTACAATAAATTCGGGCTTCGTGGCAATAGCGCGGCCAATGGCGATGCGCTGTCGTTGGCCTCCGGAAAACTCCTGCGGATACTTTTTAACCGCAGTACGCGCCAAGCCCACATCGTCCATTAGCGCCAATACGTGCGCATCCACATCACGTCTCGTAGCAACCTTATGGTAGAGCAATGGCTCGGCTAAGGTGTCGTAGACGGTCATGCGAGGATTGAGAGAAGCATACGGGTCTTGAAAAATCATTTGCATACGACGGCGTATTGGTTTGAGTTGTTTAGCGTTTCGTCCGACCAACTCTTCCCCGCCGAACAATACGGATCCCGAACTAGGCCGTACCAACTGCAAGATGCTACGTCCGATCGTTGACTTACCGGAACCAGACTCACCCACTAGACCCAAAATCTCGTTATGCTGCACATGAAACGACACCTCATCGACCGCCTTAAACGGTTGGCCCGTATTGCGATCCAAAAATTGCGTAGTTAAGTCCTTTACTTGCAGTAACACTTCGGTACCGCGCAGATCTGGGTTAACTTTTTCACCGGAGGGAATCGCTGCCAGCAGGTTTTTAGTGTACTGATCTTGCGGATCGGCAAACACCGACTCCGTAACATTTTGTTCGACGACGCGTCCTTCTTTCATCACCACAACGCGGTCGGCAAGATGCCGTACTACACCGAGGTCGTGCGAGATAAAAATAACCGCGAGCTCGCGACGCTTTTGTAACTCCGCAATAAGTTCCAAAATTTGCTTTTGAATGGTTACATCCAACGCCGTTGTGGGTTCGTCGGCAATCAATAGCTTGGGCTCATTAATGAGCGCCATGGCAATCATCACGCGCTGGCGCATACCGCCCGAAAACTCATGCGGATAGGAATCAAACCGTCCGGCGGCCTGCACAATGCCAGTTTCTTCCATCAACTCGATAGCTCGCGCTTTGGCGGCTGTACGCGAGAACCCACGATGATAAATAAGCGGCTCGATGAGCTGTTCGCCAATCGTTAAGAATGGGTTTAAGCTAGTCATTGGATCTTGGAAGATCATCGCGATTTCGTCACCGCGCACGGCCCGCAATTGACTGTCGCTCATCGCGAGCAGATCGCGGCCTTCAAATAGTGCCGTGCCTGACTCGATCTTACCCGGTGGCATGGGAATCAGCCCCAGCAAACTGTAGCAACTGACGGATTTACCGCTGCCTGACTCACCAACAATTCCCAGTATTTCGCCTTTATCGACGCTAAAACTGACATCATCTACCGCCGTCACAACACCGTTACGCGTATGAAAACAGGTGGTGAGATGCCGCACTTCTAGCAGGCTTGCGGAGGCGGCGTTGTTATTTTGGGGCATTTTAGTACTCGTATCTTTGCTCATCACGCAACCCGCTCAGTTAATCTTTCGACGCTTTGGGATCTAAAGCGTCGCGCAGGCCATCGCCCAAAAAGTTCAATGCAAACAACGTAATCGATAACGCTAACCCCGGAAAAACCAGCAGCCATGGTGAGTCTTCCATCACCTCAGCGCCGTAAGAAATTAATAAGCCCCATGACGACATGGGTGGCTGAATGCCCAGACCTAAGAAACTTAAAAAGGCTTCTAGCAGCATCACTTGTGGCACGGTTAATGTGGCATACACAATAATAGGCCCAAGGCTATTGGGTACCACATGGCGCCACAGAATATGGGGGGTAGACAACCCCATCGAGCGCGCCGCCTCGATGTACTCTTGATTGCGCACTGTTAGCACTTGACCACGCACAATACGCGCCATCGTGAGCCACTCCACTGCACCAATGGCTAAAAAGAGTAAAAGAATACTTTTACCGAATACAACCATCAGCAGAATAATAAAAATGATAAACGGCAGCGCGTATAACGCATCAACAATGCGCATCATCACGGCGTCGGTGCGCCCACCAACATAGCCAGCTACCGTGCCCCACGCCACGCCAATCACTAAAGCGACAGACGTAGCGAGAATGCCCACGGCGAGCGAAATGCGCCCGCCGTACATAACGCGCGTTAACATGTCGCGACCAAACAAATCGGTGCCAAACCAATGCGCCCACGAAGGTGGCGTCGCGCCTAAATCAAGGTTTTGTTCTTCGTAACCATAAGGGGCAATCCAAGGTGTGAGGATGGCAATTACAATCAAAAAGCCCACTACATATAAACCGGCCAGAGCGAGCTTATTTTTCTTCAAGCGTATCCAAGCATCGGCCCACAGAGAGGTGCCTTGTTCGGCTTCTAATATAATGCTTTGTGGTTGGCTCATGCGGCACCTCCGCGATACTGCTGACGTAGCTTGGGGTTTAACCAAGTAGCCAGCAAATCGGACAATAAGTTAAACACGACGATCAGGGTGGATAAAAATATGGTCGTACCCAAAATCATCGTGTAGTCGCGATTGAACGCCGCCTGCACATAAAAACGCCCTAACCCTGGAATCTGAAAAATGGTTTCGACTACAAAGGAACCCGCCAACAAGCCTGCAAACGCGGGACCAAGAAACGCGACCGTAGGAATGAGTCCGCCGCGCAACGCATGCTTACACACCACCACCCACTCAGGTAAACCCTTGGCACGGGCGGTGCGAATATAGTCTTGATTCAACACCTCCAACATGCCGCCGCGCGTTAACCGCGCCACATAGGCGGCGTAAGCAGCACCTAAAGTAATGCTGGGTAGTATTTTATCGCCAGGTAAATCACCCCAACCTGAAACAGGCACAAGACCAAGCCCAAAACCAAAAATCAAAACGAGTAAAGGTCCCAATAAAAAAGTAGGCATGCAGATACCGATCATGGCTAAAGACATGGGTATGTAGTCCTGAGGACTATTGGGTTTAAGCGCCGCTAGGCAGCCCGCTAACACACCAATAACAAGCGCGACCAATAACGCATAAAGCGCGAGCTCTGCCGTCACGGGCAAGCCACTTAATATGAGATCGTGCACGTCCCAGCCCGGATACTTGAACGAAGGTCCCAAATCGCCCTGTAACAAATCTTTAAAATAACTTAAGTACTGTTGAAAAATAGGTTGGTCGAGATTGTACTTGGCCTCGAGCGCGCGTTTAACGGCTGGAATAACGGGCTTCTCGGCATCGAACGGTCCACCCGGTGCTTGGCGAATTAAAAAGAAGGTGGCAGTGATCACCGCAAACAAAACCGGAATTGCTTGCAGCAAGCGCATAAGCGTATAGCGAATCATTGGTCGCCTCCGAGCTCTGCGTCAGTTTTGGCGGACCCTTCTTGCCAATTGGGGTCAAGCCATACAC
>CAYGNS010000095.1:0-7723 GCA_964351295.1 uncultured Gammaproteobacteria bacterium | reverse complement strand
GTGCTACTGAGTTCCCTTTGATTCAATCAGCTGTTCTGAATTAGTTTAAAGCGTATCGTTGCTCAAAGTTTCGTAAGTGGTTTAGATCCGATCTTAACAATGCAACTTAGCTAGACTGTCAGACTGTTTGCAGAAAAAGAGGCTCCTCTGAGCCTCTTTTTTTATGCTTTAATCACTATGATTTAAGCAGTGGCACAGGGGTTAATATTTGACTAAACCCTCTTTTCAGCCGCGAACAGAGATTTCATAGTTCAAATGGTTTAAGAACCGATGTGTCGTGTCAATTTGGTTAATTAAGGGTGTTCAGTTTGAGTTGGTTTAGCTTGAATTTAAAAAATGGGAGTCGACGGTAGTATGATCTATCAAGATTTGCAATCCATATGCATGAAGCGGCAAATACTTACGGAAATTATGTAATGAGCCATTTAAGCCCACTGCTTAGCAAGAACCGATTCTTGCTACGTTGGTATGAACGAAGACTGTCTCCAGCTTTCTATCTAGCTCTCGTGAACATGGATATAGAGAATCGGAAATTCCGACTCAGTTATCTTTGGGAGCCGATATCGCTTTTAATTGTGGCTTTTGTTCTTGGTTCTGTTTGGGGGGCATTACTCGACCAAGACTCGAAGCATGAATACATAGTCTATGTCTTGGCGGGTTTTTGCATATGGGGATTCATGACATCAAGTATTGATGCTGCATCCAACGTATTCTCTAGGGCGCACGATGAACTAGTGGTTTGCATTGAACCCATATCCGTACATGTCATGAGCCGCACAGTGCACGCATTTTTATACTTTTTATTATCACTTCCGGCTATCATTTTATTTAGTTTTTTTTGGAGTGGGGTTGATCTCATTAGGATTGTTTGGCTCCCGGGGTTCCTTGCAATTGTTTTCCTTATTGCATACATGTTGATATATGCGCTGGGTCTCCTATGTTTTTTTTTTACAGATCTAGTTAGGGTTATTAGGCTAATAATGCGAATGGCGTTTTTGGGAACTCCCGTAATTTGGCATGTCGAAATGCTAGGGGATAATTCCAATTATGTTTATTTAAATCCGTTTTTCCCTTTTTTGGATACGTTCCGGGCCATAGTGTCTAATCACACTTTGGAAAATTACTCACTGCTTGCGTTCATCAGCGTTACGTTACTTATTTATTTGCTATATTTTATTACTCGGGAAACACTGGGAAAGCGGCTCATCAACCGAGCGTGTCTGATTGAGAGTTAAAAGTGATGAGTAATGTCTTTCGTTCATATAATGTTCAATTTCAGGCACGTGCGTTGGTGCCTAATACCTCCAAAGATCCTGATTCGTTAAAAGGTAACCGATTCTCAACTGTGACTTTATCAGATTTGATATTAGAAGAGGGTATGCTTGTTGATGCATCTGACTTACCAAAACAAATTCTGAGGCCATTGATGCTTTTGTTATGTGGTTTGGCAGAGCCGAATAATGGCAGAGTGATTATGGATGGAAATCCATGGATTGGGCTAACGCCTCGAGCAGGGCAGAAGGGTCAGGCAACTTTTCGACAAAATATAGTCCTTAGAGGACTTCTGAGTGGTCTTAGAAATATTGGGTTAGAAACGTACTTCGCTCAGGTTTTGGAGTTATATGGCGATGATTCTTCACTTGACCGAAAATTGAAAGGTTTTGATCCCGTAGAGCGATCTAGAGTTAACTATGCGCTTCTGTATCACCTTACCCCAGACATTTTTATCATGGAAGAGTGGTTTGGGAGTCCAAACAAAATGCTATTGAACTCAATTTCTGAGTTGCTAGAGATCAAAATAAGAGAATCTCGAATGACAATACTAGGTTTTAAGTCTAACTTGAACATCGAATACACCCATAAGTTCAAATTAAAACGAGAAGCAGGTATGCACTTGACCCTGATAGCTTGTGATAGTTAATTACTATACTTGGTTTTTTCGACGTTGCCCTTTAATCAAGGTTATTGTGACTTTTCATTAGGGAATTCTCTCTGGTTAGTGCCTTTCTAAAGAAATTGACGATGGGGATATTTAGGTTGATATCAGCAGTAATCTTTTTATAACAGAGACGATAAAAAATATAGCTTGTTCGCTGCATTTGAAGTTGGCTTCCTAGGTCAGATACATAGCAAATTGAGCAAACTGAGTTCCCGTCTTGCTTCCCGCCTAAGCTTTAATTAGCAAAAATTTTTTTGAACGAACATCTTTTGAACACGCGCTTTTAATGAGGTATTCCCAGTTGAAACAATTAATAAAAGGGTTCGCTAGGCGACTCAAGCTAAAGCTAGCTGGAACGGCCACGAGCTCTAAACCTCTCGCATTTATTATTGGAGGGTTTGAGCACAGTGGTACGACTCTCGTCTCAGAAATTTTGCGCCAACATCCTATGCTTGACAGCGCATTCGAAGGGGGTCTCTTATTGCCCCGCGAATTGAGTGAATTCCCCCGTATGGAGCCTTTCGCTAAGAATTTCAAAAATGGTTGGAAGGTTAGTGAAGGGCAACTTGAAGAGATATGTAAAGCACCTAACGTTTCCAAGGCCTACTCGCTTTTAAGAACTCATTCAGGAATTCTTAAGAGCCGTAGCGTTATGCTTTTCGATAAAACACCTCGCTATATGGCGAAACTACCTGAAATCCTCTTTCGCGTAAAAGATGTTAAGGCCGTAGTCATGGTGCGTGATATGCGTTCAATAATTGATTCGACCTTTTCTCGCTCCAAAATGGGTTTGAACGAGTGGATTGAAGGGGTTTATCCAATTACCCGAAGACATACCTTGTCTTACTTAGATGGATTGTCAGTTGCCCTAAGTGACCCGTCTACAGCGCAGCGCGTTATGGTTGTTCGATACGAGGACCTCGTCCTTAGTCAGCGAGCCAAAGCAAAGGAAATATTTGATTTTTTAGGGTATCAGTTCGACGAACAGTACTTATCTTTTGAGGGAGTAAGGTACAAGAATGTCTATGGATCAAGTGTTTCCAACTCTTTTATAACCAAGTATCGAGAGAACCTTACACCAGAATTTATAGAGCAAATCAAATCAGACTTTGCGGGCTACGCTGAGTATTTTTGGGATGAGTAGATTTAAATATTTGCGCAAGGTTGTAAAAGCATATCGCGAAGGTGGTACTCGTTTGCTCCTGCGACGGGTTACAAGGTATCTATCTGAAAGTGTGTTCTCGAGCAGGAGTGAGTATCAAGGGCTCGGTCTATCAGGTGATTTGAGAGACGTGCTTTTCATCAACGGCTGTTATTTGCAGCACCCGTCTCGCTATCGAGTTGATCATCAAATAGAACAATTGGAGTTCATGGGGTTCACCTGCGATAAAATCTTCTTCAATGAAATACAACTCGATATGGTGGCATATTATCGAGTGTTTGTTTTCTTTCGTTGCGATTATTCAGAAGGCCTTGATGCGTTCGTTGTTAGAGCAAAAGCATTAAACAAGCCGACCGTTTTCGATATTGACGATCTAATGTTTGCTCGAGAGGAGACGCTTAAAATTCAGTACGTTCAGCAAATGAACGAGACTGATCGTGGACGCTATTTGGAACACGTGTCTCGTATCGGTCGAATGATGTCAATCTGCGACTACGGCATAGGTTCCACACCGGTGCTAGTGGAACAAATGCAAAAGTACATAAAGCGGGTACATTTGAATCGAAACGTAGCTTCGGCAGAGATGGTATATCTATCGCGATTAGCTCGTGAAGCTCGATCGCGAGGAGAGATTGAGTCGGTGAGGCGCCACAGGATAAGAATAGGCTACTCCAGCGGAAGTAAGACTCACAACCCGGACTTGGCGATGGTTGAGAGCGCTCTTCTAAAAATTTGTGCAGAGTTTCCAAACGTGGACATTGTACTGTTTGGAGAAATTGATGCGAGTTCCCGTTTGCAGCAATTAGGATCACAATTGGTACGTGAAAAGGCTGTGGATTGGCGCGAGCTACCCGCAAAGTTGGCGTCACTAGACATAAATATCGCCCCCATTGAGAGTAGTCTCTTTAATGCGGCTAAATCGGAGAATAAGTGGCTTGAAGCTGCACTAGTTGGAGTGCCTACTATTGCATCAAATGTTGGAGCATTTGCAGAATCCATTACTCACGCAGAGGATGGTTTTTTGTGTGATACAGAGATAACGTGGCTTACGATTGCGCGCGACCTTATTGAGAATGCTGATTTGAGAATGAAGATCGGCACAACTGCATTACGAAGGGTTTTGCAATTGCATGTCACGCAACACACGGGTAGGAGAATAAGTGAGTTCATCCGCGAAATAGCTCCAAAGAGTGCAGTATTTATGGTCCCTAATCTGCAAAAGTCTGGAGGTTTGCGAGTAATTGCACACCATGCGCAAGTGCTACAAGAACACGGCATGGATGTTTCGCTATTTGTAGATGCACCGTGTGCTTCGGCTCTTCAGACGTTCGGCAGCCAAGAGCTCGTTACAATATCCAAGGCGGATTCAAAATTAGATCGCCGAACCGATCTATACGTAGCTACTTTGTGGACTACGCTAGCTGAGGTAATGTCAAATGGCAAGGCGCTGCGTAAGGCTTACTTTGTGCAGAATTATGAAAGTGATTTTTATACTGGAAAAGACAGATCTAAAAAAATAGCGGCAAATGCTAGTTATACGTTTGGCAGCGTCATCGACTACAAAACGATCAGCAAGTGGTGTGTTAACTGGTTAGCTGACGATTTCGAAATTAAAGCCGACTATATCCCAAATGGTATAAACCTCGCTCTTTTTACCCCACGGACAAGGGTTATAAACGTGAAGGAAAGCGTCATACATATATTGGTTGAGGGTAATGCGGACGATACATACAAAAATGTAGATGAGTCCATGGAGATCGTGCGTAGGATAAAGCAAAAGTATGGGGATTTCGTAGCATGTCATTACATGTACTATGCAGGTTCTCCAAAAGAACATTATCCTGTTGATTTTTGGCACGCATCCATCGATGGAAATAAGGTTGGTGCAATTTATCGGTATTGTGATGTGCTCATTAAAAGTAGCCTAGTCGAGAGCTTTTCCTATCCTCCACTTGAAATGATGGCTACTGGTGGTTTGGTTGTAGTGGCTCGGAATGGTGGTAATGCCGAATATATTGAGCACGAAGGTAATTGTTTGGCTTATGATGCGGGTGACATGGATTCTGCTGTATCTTGTTTCTCGCGCTTAGTTCAGTCTCCTCCATTGCGCGAAAAGCTAGCAGCGGGGGGGCTTGTCACCGCGGAGTCGAGAAGTTGGCGGTTGATAGATCCAGACATCATGGGTTTTTGGTCCGCATAATAATTGGAAGTTTGTAGCACTAGTCTTTAGGATTTAATATGAACGAAAAGCTGTCAATTGCGGTCAATCAGTCCTTGCTGCAACAGAGCCGTAAGTCAAAGTACCATGGTGGGCAGTACACAAAGCTTGAAGCTGAACAGGAACTCCTTAAAGGTCTGCGCCGAACTGGAAAGTTCATGGGCGTTGTGCCTTTGCAGTGTAAAGCTGGAAACTACTTTTATCTCACTCTTGCCGATGACCACGTAGCTGAGCACCTCTTTTGGTTGGGCTGCTTTGGTTATGAGAGGGCATCGGCAGTGCTATTCACTCATTTAGCAAAAGATGCTTTTGGGATATTAGATTTAGGCGCCTACACAGGGTACTACTCAGTACTCGCTGCTACCATTTCAGGGAATAAAAATATTGTTGCGGTGGAGGCCAATCCGTTAAATTTCCATAGACTAACTGAAAATTTAAAATTGAACGGTGTTCAGGCACTAGCGCTAAACAACGCGATTGTTCCAAATGCTGATGATTCCGATATTGTTGATCTTTTCTATGATGATAGCTTACCCGTACTAGACACTGGTTCTTACGTTAACCATGAGAAAGCTGACCTAATCCCACAAAAATCAGGAAAGACGGATTTTTTTAGGGTTAGTACGATAAAAATCCGGGATGTCGCGTCAAAGTTTTTAGATCAACTAATTGAGTTGGATGGCTCGCGATACATTCTGGTCAAGCTTGATGTTGAGGGATTAGAGGCACCCCTAATAATTGATTTATTCAGGACCTTTGCAAATATTAGGATTATTGTTTTTGTTGAAATTTTAACAAAAGGCGCTTTTGCTGAAATAGTTCAAGCGACTGAGTCGAGCGGTGGTGATTTTTTACTTGCTTACATAGATGAGTATGCCCAAACAGTGTGCGCTTACACCTCTAAAGAGTTAAGTCGAAATCAGGGGTCTAGAAATTTCGTGATTGCGGGCCAGAAGGATATGGAGAAAATGTTGGGCTTGTCATTAAATACCTTGCTCAGAGAATGCGAGTAACCCTCATTCAAGGGAACTCCATCAATGATGCTCTAGTTATATTGAAGCTTTTTTCAGTTCTGCAGCTAGCAAACATGGTTGACCTAAATGCCCACAAGCCAAACGCACATATCTATTTCGCTTAGTCAAGTGTTCAACCGCGATGAAGGATATATCTGTTGACTCATCGTTTAGAATTCACTCCTGTCAGCTCGAACTAAGCTCGTTGAAAACAATTCGCCCTTAAGCAACGAGCAATTGCTTATCGGAAGTATGCTCATATTCCTAGGCGCTAGTCGAGTAATGCAGGAAACTGTTAGTCGGGGAAGCATCAACCCCCTGATAGATAAAACAGTATCACATGACTATTAATAGTTTCGATGCCCTACTTTGTTGTAAGCTGATTAAAGGGTTCTTGCTCGATCAATCGACCGCCAAATAGTTGGGCACCTTCAAGCGTGTAATGACCATAGTCGTACAGGGTTTTGAAACCGTTAGCCGTAAAGGAATCGCATATTTGAGTTTCTTCATTGCAAACCAAGTTAACTTTGTCTAGGTAAAGTACATTATTTTCAGAGGCAACTAATTTAATTGATTTGTTAATGTCTAGCCTATCTGTTCTCAGCTTAGAAAAAAGAAGTCGATCTGCTTGCTCCTTTATACTTTCGAACCTTGATGCATTAGTTAGGTCGTTACTTTCTTTAATTTGCTCAAAAACGTGATCAGCGACCCACCTCCCCTCAACTTTATTAAATTCAGCAGTATTACCCATTACTATAACGGTTTTACCATCTGATTTTGCTTTGCGAATCAGATAAGGTAACCCCTCAATGTCGTCAGACTCCGTTTGTCTTGTGTCATCGCCGAAACAAGAGCCGAACTGATATCGCGTGCTAATCAGCAGAGTTGTTGAATCCTTGTAAGCGCGTGATTGATAAAACCTCTCTCTTATTACACCGTAATCGATGATTGATTCATTGAAACAATTTAACTGAGGAGCGCTACCCACTAGGAAATCAACTTGTGGTAATTTATCTTTGTTCAAGTACAGAGAATTGTAAATATCCTTTGCGTGCGAGTTGCCGACAATGAGTATCTTGGTTTGAGTGTCGTAAAAAACTGGAAAATTTTCTTTTCGCGTAGACAGATGAATCCAGCTTCGTATTCGCTCTTTATCGTTGTCTATTTCATAATTTAAAAGACCTTGTAACCGAGGGAACCGCTCTTTGAATCCATCATTCAAGATAACTGCTGTGGAAGTGGCAATTAATAGAAATGAAGCAGCAAAAATATACCTAAAAACTTGCTTGAACGGATATCTGTGTTGATCTCTGAAAGGGCGTTCTACGAGATAAAAAGAAATCGTAGAGAGAATATCTGTTATTGCAATCAAACAAAGCATGCTCAGATTA
>CAYGNS010000094.1:0-7758 GCA_964351295.1 uncultured Gammaproteobacteria bacterium | reverse complement strand
GAATTGATCTGGCACATCGGTCGCTAGGTCTTCGATAAGAGAAAGGGCGCTCTCTTTGCTTGTGTAGTTGAAGCTACTCAAAAGCGAATCCACTCTTTCGAGCCATTCTGCTGATATTTCGTCTATATTGTCCTCGCAGACGCCCAAACCCAAGTCTTCACAAATATCAGCATTCGAGAGACTAGGAACCAAAAGAACAAAAAGCAAAATTAAACTCGCAAACAGATGTCTCATGTAAAGTTACTCCATTTAAAAATTTCCATTTTTTAAGATACCAATTAAATGAAAGGCAGCTTTATTATTTTGATTTGTATGAGCCTGCTTAATGGACCCTAGTTTCATATATCAAAAAGGTTCACTCACAGACAGCTATGAGTATACAAGAGCCAGATAACGTCGATTACAACTTTCTACGAAATGCCCCTTGTTTAGAAAGTGCGACACTGTAGTCTCGTGTAGCAAGAAGGCTTGCAGGATTGGTTAACACAGGCAAAGCTGCAGCTAATGTAGAAAACTTACTACTTTGAGATAGATATCGAAGAAATTTGTTCCTTTGTTATCAGTTATTTTCTTACCCGGCATAAGCTCGTGCAGTAGATCATGCGTTTCTAAATAACAGTAATAGACCTCGGCTTTTTGCTCATCGCGCTCTTCTGCGCTCAAGGGCTCGAAGTCTTCTAAGCGCAATAAATCACGCTGGCGCTGCGTGAGCGCACCGGTTAAATAGATAGGAAATAATTCAGAATTAGTCTGCAACATAGCGAAACTCCTTTTCGTTTAGCAGCTCAACACTCATTGTTGAACCGTGTCTTAATAGACCTAACTCCGCGGGCGCGGGTGCTGGGTCTGACTATGCACAATCCTTGTGCAGTTCACCGGCATCTAAGCGATGCGCGGCCGATCATTATTTTAATTTACTGATTGTTTGTCAAACGGTTAAAAAAAGAACTGAACTCAAGGTTGTCAGACAAGCGCTCTGCCCTTAAATCTCCATGTTGAGTCGTGTATGCGTAAACTGTGGCTTGAGTATAGAAGCGCAGTATGAGTAACGACTTTTAGAGGACGGTCGGCAGCATTGAGGCTTAGCCTAAGCGTCAATCCAACCAAAACACGCGCTCAAAGGGCTCGCCAAAGGCTGCAGCAATCTTGAGCGCCACTTCTAGCGACGGCGAGTAGCGACCCTGCTCGATAGCAATGATGGTCTGACGCGAGACGCCGACCGCCTCGGCCAGCGACTGCTGAGTCATGCCCGGTCCGGTCGCGCGCAGTTCACGCACGCGATTCTCGACCTTAGCGCTACCCATTACACACCCCTGCGATAGAAATACAAAGTTAGCGACAACTCTACGATAGTGGCTATGAATACTATGGCCATCAACGCGTTCGCGATCAGGATGGGTGATCCGGCCACTGGGTCGCCAAACATACCGCCAACCAGTATCTGCAACACAACACCGATCACGCCAACGCTTAGGATCATTCCGCCAACGCTCTTTGCACGCCGAGCAATCAACCGATCACGCTCGTCTTCGTCTTCCGGTTTCGCGATAATGGCAACCAGCACATGATATGCCACCAGCACCGCCACCAGTAAAGCCGTCAGTCCCGCCGCTAGGCCTAAGTTGGAAGCGGGATGCAACTGTCCAGCCTGCCACATACTCCAAGCCGAACGAAAATACATAATTCCGATCAACCCGGTGGCGAGCAGCGTACCCCACGTACTCTTTTCATAAAAAGATAGGTTCAACATAGTTTTAGCTCCGTTTCGTTATTGAGAAGCGTAATGTAAAACAAACTTTACAATAAGTAAAGGTAGTTTTACATAAAGGAAAGTTCGCTTTACATTTTTTAAGTAAAGCTACGGATATCCGATTGGCCAGTTTCGAGTCCATAACTCACCACTTTTCCTACGTCAGACGGGCTGAATCTCGCGTTCTCAAACAATCCATAGACACGGCAGCAACGAGCCCGCCAGTGTAGTGCTTAAAGCCCTTTATCTGGTTCGCTGCCACACGAGAGTTGTGCAACACAGATCTCTCACAAAGCTGCCACATCTAGGCTTTACCTTGAGCCCACCTAATGGTATGAAAGCAAGTCACTCATCGTAACGCTCCTGCCGTATGACCTTTCTGAATGAATTGCACTTAGGCCAGCTCCAAAGTGCACTTGGCCTTGTAGCGTTTCCGCTCATTGCTTGGGCCATTTCTAAGCACCGCCAACGCCCCAATATTAAGCTGTGGTTTAGCGCGATTGGCCTGCAACTGCTGCTCGCCGTGTTGTTTTTACACCTGCCGTGGTTTCAAAACGTGTTTACGGCCATGAACGATGGCGTGTTGGCCATTGAGAGGGCGGCGCAAGCCGGCACGTCGTTCGTATTTGGGTATTTGGGAGGTGGTGCTTTACCATTTGAGGTAAGTGATACGAGCGCGCTATACATTATTGGCTTTCGAGCGTTGCCATTGATTTTGGTTATTGGCGCGCTCACCGCGTTACTGTCTTATTGGCGTATTCTGCCGTGGATTATCGAGCAGCTCGCAAAATTGTTTTCGCGTAGTCTAGGCATAGGCGGCGCGGTTGCACTCTCTGGCGCGGCCAATGTATTTGTGGGTATGACCGAGGCCCCATTGTTTATTCGGCGCAGTGTGGCCAAGCTCACTACCTCTGAATTATTTATGGTGATGACGCTCGGCATGGCCACTGTGGCGGGCACGGTGCTGGTGTTGTACGCCACTTTCTTAGGGCAGGTGATTCCTAATGCGGTGGGCCATATCTTGAGCGCATCCATACTAAGTATTCCCGCCAGTATTCTTATTGCCTTAACCCTCATTCCACAAACCAGTGGTCCCACGCCAGCCGACGCCGAAGTGTACAGCGACTACCACGGGCCGATGGATGCGATTGCCCAAGGCGGCATCAGCGCCATGCAAATGATGCTGGCGATTGTGGCACTGCTCATCTGTTTTATTGCGCTCACCACGCTTACTAACGACATCTTGAGTTTATTGCCTGAAGTGGGCGGTGCGGCACTTACGCTAGAACGCCTATTGGGCTGGATTATGGCACCGCTGTGTTGGCTGATGGGCATTCCGTGGAACGAGGCGACGAGTGCGGGATCGTTGATGGGGGTAAAGACGGTACTCAATGAGTTAATCGCGTTTATTCAGTTATCGCAATTACCCACCGAAACACTGTCGCCGCGCAGCGAGCTTATCTTGAGTTACGCCTTATGCGGCTTCGCTAATTTTGGTAGTTTAGGCATATTAATTGGGGGCTTGTCGACCCTCGCGCCAGAGCGCCGCGACGAGATAGCCCGCCTCGGTATGTTGAGCATTGTAAGCGGCACACTGGCAACCTGCCTTACCGCAAGCGTAATAGGAGTATTGCACTGATGATTAAAAAGCTTGTTTCAACTTTGTTGGGTTTACTCGTGGCGCTGATCGCCTTGGTATTCGTAATTGGCTACGCAGCCGATACCGACATCGCTACCATGGAAGCCAAGTACGGGCGCACGCCCCTGCTGCGCACTCAAGCGTCGGGCTTGCGCTACCGCGACGATGGCAATCCCAACGGCCCAGTACTGCTGTTACTGCATGGCTCCAATTCGTCGTTGCAAACATGGGAGCCGATGGTAGAGGCCTTGGCGGCACAATTTAGATTGGTAAGCTTTGACCAACATGGGCACGGCTTAAGTGGGCCACACGCACAGCACGATTACAGCGCGCAATCCCGAGTGCAAGCGGGCCTAGAAGTGCTAGACGAATTGGGGATTGAAAAAGCGATCTGGGTGGGCAACTCGATGGGCGGCGGCATAGCATGGCGCGCGGCTTTGCTAGCACCTGAACGTGTACGCGGATTAGTGTTAGTCGACCCTTCCGGAGCACAAACGGGCGAAGCCATTAGACCCTACATTGGTGCGCGTATCGCAAGTACTTGGCTTGGCCAAAAAATTCTGCCTGTAATTACTCCGCGCTTTTTAGTCGCGCAATCGTTACGCCAATCCGTGGCCGATGCCAATACTATGACCGAACCGATGATCGACCGATATTGGGAAATGGTGCGCTACCCAGGTAACCGACAAGCCATGGCCGCGGCCATGACGCAGCCGCGCGAGGCTGAGCTTTGGCACACCATTAACACCATCACCCAGCCCACCCTCATTCTATGGGGAGAACAAGACAATGTTATTCCAGTATCGCACGGCAGCGCGTTTGCTGAACGCATCGCCGGAGCGCAATTAATCACATACCCACAGGCGGGACATTTGCCGATGGAAGAGATTCCCACTGAGGTCGCGGCAGATATTCAAACATGGTTCAGAGGGGCATTTGGCGATTAGAGCAACGTTACTTCTACCCCCGTATTAGCAGTCGCTATTAACGGCGTCCGAGCAGTTCCAATAGGGGTTCGGGGTCGTCGGTAATAATGCCGTCTACGCCCATATTGATTAGACCCAGCCATTGTTCAACGGTATTGGCCGTCCACGGTATCACTTTAAATCCTGCCGCTTGCATAGCCGCAACGCTGTTCGCGGTAATTAGATTACCGCGCGGCGAAATAATGTCGGCATGCGCCGCTTTAGCCGCTGCAATCCAGTCAGAAGGCGCATCGCGAAACAACGCGGAGCGTTTAATAACCGGCGCTTGCTGGTAGGCGGCAACCAAAGTGCGGTGATCGAACGATTGTAGGGTTACACGTTCGGCTACGCCAAAGTCCCGAACGACTTCTAGCACGCGCGCCACAAAGTCAGCGGGTTGCGGCTGGGCTAGCGGGTTGGCGGGGTTGCTCTTGGTTTCGATATTAAATAACACCGTTTGGGCATTGGCGTGGTTAGACTCCGCAATCGCTTGGAACAACTCCGCTAAGGTCGGTATTGGCGTATTGGGCACGGCTTGTTGATTGGGAAAGCTGGCATTGCGTTGGCGGCCGCAATCAAATGATTTGAGCTGCGATAGGGTAAGCTGATGCACCCACTGCTGTGCTTGAGCCTCGCTCAGCACCGTGCTTTGGCAAATATCGGAATTAACCACTTGATCGTGCAGAATAACCACATGACCATCTTGGCTTACGCCCAAGTCTAACTCTAAAGTATCTACCCCAATTTCCAACGCATACAAAAAGGCCGGCAGCGTGTTCTCAGGCAAACGTGCTCGCGCACCGCGATGCCCCTGCACATCAAACGAATCGGGCACCGCAACCACTCGCGATGCAAAACTTGTGCGAGTTTCTTCAGCGCTTTGCGTTGGCAGCGCGGCGAGACACAGCAGGACGAATAGATTAGCTAAAATTAAACTAACTATAAGCCGGCCCCGCGGCACGCGATTAGAAACAATCTGAGCGCCGCAAGATAATCCGTACAAAGTAACCACCTTGATCTTTTTATGTTCTTGAATAGAAGGTAGAGTGTATTGGCATTCTGTTACAGCGCCATGTAAAGCGCATCGTGCATCAGATGCGAAAAACCGAATACCAATTAACGTTCGCCTATTCAACCACGCCTAGCCCAACGCCGCCATGTTAAAAGACCTTTACCCAGAAATTGCTGCTTACGACTCTAATTTTTTAAAAGTGTCGGAGCTACACACTATTCACTTTGAGCAAAATGGCAACCCGCAAGGGCGGCCTGTAGTGCTACTGCATGGCGGGCCAGGCGGTGGATTAAGCCCTACTTATCGACGCTATTTCGATCCGCGCAAATGGCGGATTATTCAATTTTCGCAACGCGGCTGCGGGCAAAGCACGCCTTTTGCCGAACTGCGCGAGAACACCACATGGGACCTGGTGGCGGATATCGAAGCGTTACGTACGCATCTAGCGATTGACGCATGGGCCGTATTCGGCGGCAGTTGGGGCTCTACCTTAAGCCTTACCTATGCGCAGACGCACCCCAACCGCTGCACGGCGCTTTTCTTGCGTGGCATATTTTTGCTGCGCAAAAAGGAAATCGACTGGTTCTATCAAGAAGGCGCAAGCCGCATCTACCCCGACGCATGGGAACACTTTTTAGCCCCCATCCCTGAAGCCGAACGAGGCGACATGGTGGCGGCCTACCACAAACGCTTAACCAGCGATGACCAAGACACGCGCTACGCAGCAGCCCGCGCTTGGTCGGTATGGGAAGCCAGCACCTCGAAATTACTGCAAGACAGCGATCTGATGAACGCGTTCGACCAACCCAGCTTTGCGGTGGCGTTTGCGCGCATTGAATGTCATTACTTCACGAACAAAGGTTTTTTTGATAACGAAAACCAATTGCTCGACAACATAGATCGTATTCGACACATTCCCACCGTAATTGTACAAGGCCGCTATGACGTAGTTTGCCCCGCCGAGTCTGCTTGGGAATTGTCGCGCGCTTGGCCCGAAGCCAAACTCGAAATCATCCAAGATGCCGGACATTCAATGTCCGAGCCCGGCATTCGTAAGGCCTTAGTGACGGCGACCGATGCTGCTGTTATGTAAAGCGCTGCAAATGTGCTGCAAATAGCTCAGGCTTCTCCAATTCAATAAAATGGCCTGCCTCTGGAATACGAATCAGGTCTGCATGCGGTGCGAGCTGCAAACTCGAATCCTTGCAGGTCTGGCAGTGCGAATGATCCCTTTCGCCCCAGAGAAACAAAGTTTTCGTGCTTAGCGTATCGGGCAGAGGCGAAGCTTTTAATAAGAACCGCTGAAACCCCGAGGCCAGATTGAAAATCGCGCCGTGCCCATACGCTTCTTGTGCCGTTTTATTGAACCGGTCAACAAGTGCAGGGTTCCCAGTCGCCGCTTTAAACCAGGCAGGGGTGCGCTGCTCTTTTAGTGCTTTGAGTAGCAGCTGCCCTAACACTGGCACTCCAAGCATCCCCTTAGGGTCACGACCAAACTTCCATTTTAAGATTTCCGCCCAGCTCGGCACTTGGTTGAGTATTAGGCGTTCAATCAAGTCTGGCCTTTTTTGCGCCACTCCAATAGCGCAATAGCCTAGCACGCAGGGCCCCACAAAAGTGACTGGCCCCAAGGCCAATTTTTCCAGAAAGGTTTCGACGAGTCCTACCAGAGAATTAAATCGATAATCGAAACGCAGAGAAGGAATTGAAAATCCAAAGCCCGGCGGCTCGAATATCACTACTTTAGAGTCCTGCTTAAGCACGTCGACCAGACCGTCGTAGTGCTCAATAACGATAGGCGGGTCCGTCACAAATACCACCGTTTTGTCGCCATTGCCAACTACTCGATAGCGAATGGTGGCTAGATTTAAGTCCATGAAATGCACGCCATCGCGCGTCCGACTGGCCGGCCCTTGCAGAGTCCGGCGTTTCATTAAATTCGGAATTAATCCATCTACAACTTCTGAGATCATACTAGCCTCGCTGCTCTGCGCGTTTTACCCTGTGGGTAAATACTAGAAAAAGGCGGGCAGCTGAACAAATGAGATTTGCCTGCTCTTCGCACAAGATTTACTTGTTTGAAACACTCAGCGGGCAACAGCGACCTTGAACGCTAGGCAGGAACGATCGATCCAAACCACTCGGTGAACTCCTGAATTAAGGGGTCCTGCGCAATGCTTGCGGAACACACCACATACAAGGAATCCAACTGGGTTTTCATAGGCGCAAAGGGAGATTCCAATACTTGCTTGTCAACTAACTCATTCAACAACGGAAAGAAGCCCATGGTGATGCCCATTCCCTGTGCGGTCATCTCCAACACTGATTGTAAATCATCACAATCAATGACTTCTTCAAACTGAAATTCGGTCCCCCATTGCGACTGCCAAAG
>CAYGNS010000093.1:0-7767 GCA_964351295.1 uncultured Gammaproteobacteria bacterium | reverse complement strand
CCGCATTTAAAGCTAAAGCTCTCTCGGCCCGACGCCCCACTCGTAGCACAGCACTATGGGCTCGAATTTAGGCAGCATCCAAATCCACCGGAAAAGCGTTTAGTCGAACTCGCGACCAATGTACTGGCGGCGTTGAGCGACACTGATTTTGTGCACCACGCAGCCGAGGTGGGCGCTGCAATGTGGAACGCTGATGCAAAGCGCTTAAGCGCGTTGGGCGAAGGTTTGGGGGCTTTAAGTATTGAACAAAGTACTCACCGTATTACGCAAGGCAATAAGCGCCGTGCCGACTTGCAGCACTACTCGGCAGGCATGTTCTATTACGGTGGTGAGTGGTATTGGGGCGTTGATCGGCTCTACCATCTGGAACAAAGGTTCGCTAGTTTGGGTTTGGACTCGACGCCTGACGAGCCACTTATTGTACCGCGCCCCGCAATTGAAACTGGACCACTTAAGGACGATGGGCGCCTTACTCTGGAGATTTATCCTTCTTTGCGTAGTCCCTATTCGGCCATTGCCTTTGACCAGACTGTAGCGCTGGCCAAGGCGGTTGGGGTTACATTAGTGGTGCGGCCTGTGTTGCCGATGGTTATGCGCGGAGTGCCCGCCACCAACGAGAAAGGTCGCTATATATTTTTTGATGCGGGTCGCGAGGCGCGGGCGGCGGGAGTGTCGTTCGGTCCGTGTGCTGATCCCATTGGTGAGCCAACGCGACGCGCCTATTCGTTGCTGGCCTTTGCCGAGCAACAGGGCAAGCTAGTCGAGTTCTTGGCCAGCTTCATGCGCTGTGCTTGGGTAGACGCCATCAACACTAATAATGATCGTGGGATGCGCATGGCGGTAGAGCGCGCAGGGCTCGATTGGCAGCAAGCACAAAATCATATCGGTCAACCTGGCTGGGAAGACGCTTTAGAAGCTAACCGCATCGAAATGTATAACATGGGGCTTTGGGGTGTACCGAGCTATCGATTGCTGGATGAACACGGTCAAGCGCTCGTGCAAATTTGGGGTCAAGATCGCCTATGGTTGATCGCTCGCGAAATGCAAAGTGCGTTGCAAAAACGCATTTAGAGAGTTAACAAGATTAATCCTAAGAGTGGGAGAACGACTGTGAAAAAAATTGGCTTGATTATGCTCGTGTTAGTAGCTCTGTTAGCGACGTTTCTGATGACTCAGCGCGATGTGTTGTTGTTGACCATGTTCAATAAGGGCTTAGAGAGTCGTATGGGTGTGGACATGCGCACCGAACTAACCGATGGTTTGCATCTTGCGCTGTGTGGCGCAGGTGGACCTATGCCAGCGCCGAATGCATCGGGGGCATGCGTGGCGGTGATTGCTGGAGAGCGTCTATTTATAGTAGATGCGGGCACCGACGGGTTGCGCAATTTAGGTCGCATGGGCATTCCAGCGGGAGATATCGAAGCGGTTTTTCTCACCCATTTTCATTCTGACCATATAGATGGCCTGGGCGAAATGGCGACTATCCGCTGGGTTGCCGCAGCGAATAAAGAGCCTTTACCTGTGTATGGACCCGCCGGGGTGACGACGGTGGTCGAGGGCTTTAACGCTGTTTATTCCATGGATGCCGTTTATCGACACGCGCACCATGGTGATACGGTTGCGCCTCGTTCTGGACATGGTATGCGTGCTGTGGAGTTTGCGACGCCTGCGGCAGAACAACTCACCACTCTGTTGGACGATGGCGATCTTAAAGTTGAAGTGTTGTCTGTAGGGCATACACCGGTGGAGCCTGCGGTTGGCTATCGCTTTAGTTATAAAGGTCGAACCCTCGTGATCTCGGGCGATACGGTGGCAAGCGACAGCGTGCGCAAAGCCGCTCAAGGGGTTGATTTGTTGGTACACGAAGCGTTGGCCCCAAACCTGATCAATATGATGCGCGAGGCAGCGCTCAAGGCGGATGACGCCATTTTGGCCAAAATAATGTTTGATATTCCGGATTATCATGCCTCGCCAAGTGAAGCGGCACAGATCGCTAAAGATGCCAATGTAGGCCATCTTTTGTATTACCACATTGTGCCGCCTCTGGTATTTCCGGGGCAATCCGCACTGTTTCTTGATGGCGCCCAAGATATTTTCCCTGAATACACGATCGGGCAAGACGGCGTTATGTTTTCGTTGCCAGCCGGCTCAACCGCAATTAATAAAATTCGTTCAGGGCTTTAACCCCCCCCACTGCACTGCGTTTAGTAATATAACCTCAACATGGCAAGCAAATGAATACCGCTGATTTTAAGGACATAACTTACGAGCGCGATGCGTACGGCATTGTCACGCTGCGCTTTAACCGACTCGAGCGCAAAAATGCGTTAAGCATGTATTCGTTTTATGAGCTGTATTGCGCCATTGATGCGTTTGAGCAAGACGAGCAGGCATATGCCATGATTCTAACGGGCGCAAATGACCCTGCCATTGCCGACCCTGCTAAACAGGTGTTCAGTAGCGGTGGCTATTTTAATCCCGACGCCCTCGATGGTTTGGCTCCAGAAGTGTTGGCCAAGTTGGACCTCACTGATATCGCGCAAAAGCGCATAACGTTAAAGATGTTTTTGTGCGACAAGCCGATCTTGGCGGCAGTCAATGGTGCAGCAATCGGCGGTGCGGTAACCTTGGCATTGGCTACCTGCGATCAAATTTATATGGCCGAAGACGCGTGGCTACAATTGCCGTTTGCCAAACTCGGTATCTGTGCAGAGTTGGCCTCGTCGTTTCTACTGCCGAGGCTATTGGGACTGCAGAAGGCCAAACAAATCATGTTCTTTGCCGAGCGCATCGATGCTACGACCGCCCACGCTCTACATCTTGCCAACGCCGTCGTTGCGCACGATGACTTGCTTAGCTTTACCCATGCTAAAGCCTTGCAATTAGTACCACCGCAGGGAGCGCCGCGGTCGATCAGCGCCATGAAGAAACTACTGCGCGAGCCCTTGATTGCGGACGTAACGGATGCGCTTGATCGCGAAAATACAGCGTTGGCTGAGTTATTTAAATCGGCCGATTTTGCTGAAGCACTGGCGGCACGCCAAGCCCGTCGCGCGCCCCAATTTACTGGCCGATAACGCCCTCGCGAATACGTCCAATTTGCTTATTTGGTAGAGCGCTATGCAACCAGAACAACGCATTACTCTTATTGGCAATACGCCATCGCCCTACACGCGTAAGATGGTCGCATTACTGCGCTATCGCCGTATTCCGTATGCCATTATTTGGCAAGACCCAACGCCAGTATTACAACAAAAGGGTATCGCCGCACCCAAAGTAGCCTTGTTGCCCACCTTTATTTTTGCCGATGAGGCAGGGCAAGATTATGCCGCGGTGGACTCAACTCCCATTATTCGTAAGCTCGAGCACATGTTTTCTAACGAGAGTATTGCGCAGCGTTCGGTTATTCCTCATGACCCCGCATTGGCATTTATTGATTACTTGCTCGAAGACTTCGCGGACGAGTGGTGTACTAAGTATATGTTCCATTATCGTTGGCATTTTGCGCGCGACGCTGACAACGCCGGCACGCTACTGCCTTTGTGCATTGACCCAGCTTTGTCCAGCGAGCAACTGTCGTTAGCGAAAGCCCAGTTTAGTCGGCGCCAAATCGACCGCCTGTATGTGGTGGGCTCTAATGACACAACCGCACCTTTGATTGATGCGAGCTATCGACGTTTACTGACCGCGCTTGAAGCACACTTTGCGGCGCAGTCATTTCTATTGGGTGCACGCCCTAGTGCTGCGGACTTCGGCCTTTTTGGTCAGCTATCGCAATTAATCGGTTTTGATCCGACGCCACGCGATATAGCGCATGAACTGGCTCCACGAGCCGTTGCTTGGAGCTTGTTGACCGAAGATTTGAGTGGTTTGGAGGTTGACGATACGCACTGGAATACTGTTGAGGCTTTACCCAAAACGCTTAATGCCATTTTGCAAGAAGTAGGACGCGTGTATGTGCCAGCCATGCTTGCCAACGCCCGTGCAGTACAAACGGGCGCGGCTCAGTGGCAGACGCAAATTGATGGTGCACTCTGGGAGCAGCAGACGTTTGTTTATCAAGCTAAGTGCTTGCAATGGATTAACGAGCAATATCAAGCGTTAAGCCCAGACGCACAGCGTTTAGTGATGCAAGTGCTCGCAGGCACGGGCTGCGAGGCATTGCTTGAGTACTAAACGCTTAAACCCAATTATTTATCGGAATACTAGATCATGAAGAAGTATCTCATCATTGCTTTGCTCGGGATTGCTGTTATAGGTGCTACTGCGTGGTCTTATCGCAATACGCTTGTGTTAGCGCTCGTAAGTTATCAAACCGATCGTCAGTACGCCGACCTACTGCCGTTTTATGCCGTGCCGTGGGAACAAGGGCCTGCCGAGTCAACCACCGATCCCGCGCAGCGGCCACCGAATATTATCTTGATTGTGGCGGATGACTTAGGCTTTAACGACATCTCTACGTTTGGCGGTGGTGTGGCAGGAGGCCAAGTAACAACTCCCAATATTGATCGATTAGCGCAAGACGGTGCCATCTTTGATCAGTCGTATTCAGGCGCTAACACCTGTGCTATTTCGCGAGGCATGTTGATGACGGGCCGCTATCCGAGTCGCACGGGCTTGGCATTCACGCCTACGCCGGGAACGTTTGCGACCGTGGTGGCCAACGTTATGAACGATATGGATACCGGTTTACCGCCGCTTGAAGTGGATGAAGCGCTCGCCGCAACTAAACCACCGTTTGAGCAGCAAGGGCTGCCGAGTGAAGAAGTAACCGTGGCGGAGTTGCTTCGCGATAGCGGCTATTACACGGCGCACATTGGTAAATGGCATTTGGGCCGTCGCAATGGCATGGCTCCCAATGATCAAGGCTTCGACGACAGCTTGCTAATGCACAGCGGCTTGTTTTTGCCCGAAGACGACCCCAATGTGGTGAACGCCAAAATGGACTTCGATCCCATTGACGCATTTTTATGGGCGCGCTTTCGTCACGCTGCAAGCTTTAACGAAGCAGACGGCGCCAGCTTTGCCCCAGGCGGTTATTTAACGGATTACTGGACCGACGAATCAATTCGGGTAATCGAAGCGAATAAACATCGCCCCTTCTTTTTGTATCTAGCGCATTGGGGCGTACACACTCCTCTGCAGGCCACTCGCGAGGACTATGAGGCCGTGGGCGATATTCAGCCGCACCGTCTGCGTGTCTACGCCGCCATGATTCGTGCGCTTGATCGTAGCGTTGGGCGTATTGTCGAGGCCTTGGAACGAGAAGGTATGAGCGACAACACCATCGTAATGTTTACCAGTGATAACGGTGGGCCTGGTTATATCGGCCTGCCAGACATTAACTATCCCTATCGGGGTTGGAAGGTTACCTCCTTTGAAGGAGGTCTTAAAGTTCCTTTATTCGTGAAATGGCCCGCTAAGCTACCCGCCGGTTTGCGCATTGCCGAGCCAGTCGCGCATATTGATGTTATGCCCACCTTAGCGGCGGCCGCGCAGGCGAGCGTGTCGAGCGATATCGTGATCGATGGCAAAAGCTTATTACCACTGCTCGAGCCGAAGGATGAATTGCGTGATTACGCGGACAGTAATCCGCAAGCATGGTCGCGGGACACGCTTTTTTGGGTGAGTGATCACTCGCAAGTAGTGCGTCACAAAGATTGGAAGTTGCAGCTGAATACGCGCGTGACCGACGGCTTGCAAATCTGGCTCTTCGATTTGGCGGCCGATCCAACCGAGCAGACTAATTTGGCTACTAAACATCCAGACAAAGTGGCCGAGCTGAGCGCTTTGCTTGATGTCTACAACGCCAATGCACGCGAACCTTTATTTCCGGCCACGATGCAAATCCCTGTGATGATCGACAAGACCTTGGTCGAAAAATTCAGCGAGGGCGACGAGTACGTCTACTCACCGAATTAATGTGCTGGGTCTTGTATTAACCTAAAACCGATGTGATTGGTCGAAAAATCGATGTCCTGACTTTGCCGTGCTGCGGGACGGTAGCGTTTGCAAAAGTTATTGGCGCATAAAAAGGAGCCACCTTTGATAAGGTGGGTGGACTGTGACGAGGGCGTGTCGGTCCACTCCCACACATTGCCAATCATGTCGTATAGCCCAACTGTGCTAGGCGCAAAGCAGCCCACGGGCGCCGTGCCTTTAAAGCCATCGTGCCCTGCATCGATAATTGGAAAAACGCCTTGCCAGGTATTGGCGACGGCTTGTCCTTGCGTATCGTAAGCCCCTGAATCTGGTCGTGTTGCGTCGGGTAATCCTAGGCTTGCCGCATACTCCCATTCGAGTTCGGTAGGTAGACGTCCTCCTGCCCACTTGGCGTAAGCACGCGCATCGCGCAGCGAAACATGCACGACGGGGTGACTAGGAATGGCTTCATCAGTGTGCTCAACCCCCAAAGGTTTACGCCAAGTCGCCCCTTTGACTAATGCCCATTGTGCGTTAATCCCCAGAGCATCGGCGTGCTCCGCAAACACCGCTGAACCTTCTTCCGCTGGATTGGCCCGAGCGCGTTCAGCGTCGGTCACGTAGCCCGTTTGTGTTACAAACTCTGCAAACTGAGCATTGGTTACTTCGGTGTTTTGTATCGCAAACTCGTTGACGGTGACGCGTCTGGAAGGCCCTTCTTCGGCATACATAGGCTGGGCAGCCAGCAAAAATTCCCCACTCGGAATGCTTATATACTGCGGGGCATCAGTTAGGCATTGCATGACAGGGGAAGGTGCCTGGCTGCAAGCTACGGTGGCGAGAGCACTTGCTAGGATGCAAGTGCGACGCATTTCATTGAACATTTACGAAACTCTTAGGGCTAGAGTGACGAAAATGATAGCACACCAATAAGCCCCGCTGATTAAAGTCAATAATTTACGCAGGTCGGAAATGTCATCCCCGTGCATCGCTGCACGGACGTAGCGAGGAGTGCAACGCAGGAGCAGTTGCCGAGGCGGGGAACCATTTTCTAGCATGGTGCTAAACCATGGCCCTCGCCTTCGCGAGGATGACGTTATTGCCCTCCGCGGGAATTACGACATGGGGAGGTGATAACAGATATCTGCTAGACACTCTGTCATTAAAGTGTCATCACGGTTGACTAATCTTTGACGGCTTAACTCAAGCAATGCCGCTTACTTGTTCGCCTTCTCCCACCGTTGTGTGAGTTTTCACCTAGAGCTCTTAATTATGTTGCGCAGTATTTTTTCAAAGTATCGATTTCTAGTGGTGGCCATTGCCCTTTTCTTGATTTTTGACTTAGGCGTGCTCGTGCTTAACTTCTACACGTCTGGGCGTATTGCCGAACAGACCCAGTTGATCGACTTGGCGGGAAGGCAGCGAACACTCACTCAAAAAATGGCTAAAGCCACGCTCTATATTAAAGCGCAGAAACTCCAGCAGTGGGTGTATCAGTCGGGATTGGACGAATTGCGTGAGCACTACTCGGTTTTTTCTAACACCATGGCCGCGTTCAATAATGGCGGCGAAGTGCCATCGGTTGAGGGGGCCGACACGGTGGTAATCGGCGCAGTGCAAGACCCCAAAGCCACCGCCATACTCAGGCAGGCTAATCAACTTTGGGCGAACTTTGAATCCGTACTCGACCCGATGATGTTAGATACATTAATTACCGATGAAGAAATTGTGCCCGCTTCAGAGTTCATTGCTCGCAATAACCTCGACCTCTTTGATTTAATGGACGAGCTTACGCAGCATTTTGCTCGCGAGTCGGCTCGGCAAACAACGTTTTTGCGCATGGCC
>CAYGNS010000092.1:0-7767 GCA_964351295.1 uncultured Gammaproteobacteria bacterium | reverse complement strand
TACCCGTGGTGGCCGTGGATAATGCTGAGCAAGCCATTGGTTTGAGTCGCGCCCTTTTAGAGGGGGGCGTGGGCGTAATTGAAGTAACGCTGCGTAACGAATTTGGAGTGCAAGCATTGCAATTGATCAAACGCGAAGTTCCCGAGATGATTGTCCTGGCGGGTACCGTGAATAACGTCACGCAACTTAAGCAAGTAGCGGATGCGGGTGTCGATGGGGTGATTAGCCCAGGGTTGACTCCTGCGCTGGCGCAGCTTGCCAAAGATTTAGGTGTTCCGTATTTACCAGGCGCGGCCACCGCGTCTGACATTCTGCTAGCAATAGAGCATGAGCTGTTTGAGTTAAAGCTGTTTCCTGCTGCCATCGTGGGTGGCATTCCCGCATTAAAAGCCTTCGCCGGACCATTTCCCACAATACGATTCTGTCCTACGGGTGGCGTTAATGATGCGAACTACCGAGATTATCTCGCGCTCGAAAATGTGATGTGCGTGGGCGGCACATGGTTTGCGAGTGCTGAGCAAATACAGCGTTGCGCATGGGATGAG
Source organism: uncultured Gammaproteobacteria bacterium (assembly GCA_964351295.1). Taxonomy (GTDB): domain Bacteria; phylum Pseudomonadota; class Gammaproteobacteria; order Arenicellales; family Arenicellaceae; genus Arenicella. The sequence continues at coordinate 7,222 of CAYGNS010000092.1, read as the reverse complement.
ATTACGGCCAACTGCCGCTCGCTTGTAACAAGTTCTGGACACTGAAGCCACTTTAAAGTTTAGTAAGTGGTCTTTGCCACTTGGAATTTTGCAGAACAACGCCATAACTAGATAAACCACTGGATAATGGGATACTAGTTATGCGCTTATTTGCTCGACCGTTGGCCGCCGCAGTTGTGCTCGTGTTGCTCTTTTTGCTGGCTCTAGGCTGGTACTGGAGTCGCGAACCTGAGTTGATGACACTCAAAGCGCCGACCACAGAATATTCTCAAGAGATGGGCGTTAAGCCAGTAGTGGGTTATGCCACTACGCAGATGATGGTGCAGTCTATCAATACTCTGCTCAATAAGCCGGGCGGCTACTTGAGTAACGACATTAGCCCCCCAGGCGTGTTTTTAGACAATATTCCTAATTGGGAGTTTGGTGTGTTGCAACAAGTTAGGGACTTAGCCAAGGCCCTGCGTAATGACTACAGTCGTTCACAAACTCAGTCCGTGGCAGACCCAGATTTAGAGATTGCTGAGCCGCGTTTTAATGTGAATAGCGAAGCCTGGATTTTTCCGTCGGCCGAAGGTGAATATGGGCGTGGCCGTGACGCGCTTATTAAGTATTTGCAGCGGCTATCCGACACGCAACAAAAAAATGCCCAGTTTTATGCGCGCGCCGATAATTTGAATGAGTGGTTGTCGTTAGTTGAGAAGCGTTTGGGCTCTTTGTCGCAGCGATTAAGTGCCGCTCGTCCGCAGGCAAGGCTCAACACTGACTTAGCCGGCGACGCCAATGCGCAGCAATCCACTAAGGTAGAAGACGAAGTCGTGGCCGAAGTGTCGTGGTTTAAAATCGACGACAATTTTTATGAGGCGCGCGGTACCGCCTGGGCCCTGATTCATTTTCTAAAAGCGGCCGAGATTGACTTTAACCCAGTGCTTAAAGATAAAAATGCGCTACCAACGTTGCGCCAAATTATTCGCGAACTCGAAGCCACTCAACAACCGATGTATAGCCCAATGGTGCTAAATGGATCTGGCATGGGCTTGTTTGCCAATCATTCATTGGTGATGAGCTCGTATATCGCACGTGCGAATGCCGCCATTGCTGATCTACGCAGACTACTCGCTGACGGTTAGGGTTTCAGTTCGACATAGCCTTGGCGGTGCTGTTGTGATTGCATAAAAAAGGGCAAACCAAGCGATCATTCTTGGTTTGCCCTTCATTGCTTGAATAAAGCTCTACGCTTTACGTTTATTTCTTCTCCCAAAACTTGGCGTTTTTAATGCCAAGCTTGATCGGGTCAAAGGTGAACTTTGTAACGCCGTTCCGCTGTTGCTCCTCGTAGTCTTTGAGCGCCTTGATGGCGGGTCGACCCATAAAGAAGATGATCAAAATACCAATAATATTGACCCACGCCATTACGCCGACGCCAATGTCGCCTAGCCCCCAAGCAAGGTTTGCCGCTTTTACCGTTCCATAAAAGACGGCGGCCATGAGTACTATCTTTAGGATTAAAATGGCACCCGGTAATTTAATGAACCGCTTGATGTACACCACATTACTTTCGGCAATATAGTAGTAGGCCATTAGGGTAGTAAACGAGAAAAAGAACAAGGCTACAGCTACGAATGGATTGCCGATGCCAGGCATCATGCTTTCGATGGCCATCTGCGTGAACGCAGGACTCGCGATGACTGTACTCGGATCGAGATTCTGGACTAATATCGCCCCACCTTCCGGGTGCACGTTATAGGCGCCTGTAATTAAAATCATGAATGCGGTAGCCGTGCAGATAAACAGCGTATCAACATAGATCGAGAACGATTGCACTAAGCCTTGTTGAGCTGGGTGATCTACTTCGGCCGCTGCCGCTGCATGCGGTGCAGTACCTTGTCCTGCTTCGTTGGAATACACACCGCGCTTTACTCCCCAGCCAATGGCCGCGCCAAAGCCCGCCATAGGCGTGAAGGCATCGGCAAAAATCATCGAAATGATGCGCGGTAACTCGCTGGCGTTAATCGCCACGATTACACATGCGGTAATGATGTAGGCCAAGGCCATAAAGGGTACAACCACTTGCGCAAAGTTAGCGATGCGTTTTACTCCGCCAAAGATAATAAAGCCCAGAATAGTTACGATAACCGCACCGGTAATAATCTTGGTACTGTCGAGCTCGCCCAATGAGGTTTGCACCATGGTGCCAGCGCCGAGCGTTTGCACTACGGCATTGCCGATTGCATTGGACTGTACTGTTGGTAGTAATACGCCGCAGGCGATAATGGTCGCAATGGCAAAGATCCATGCGTACCAAGTTTGCCCCATGGCCTTTTCAATGTAGTAAGCTGGGCCGCCTCGGTATTGGCCATCGTGTACTTCTTTGTAAATCTGCGCGAGTGTAGCTTCGATGTAAGCGGTTGCAGCGCCTAGGATAGCTACAAGCCACATCCAAAAGATCGCACCCGGACCGCCAAATCCTATGGCGGCCGCCACCCCAGCGATATTGCCAGTACCAACACGGCCTGATAAAGATACCGTTAAGGCTTGAAACGAGGAGATGCCTTGCGCGGAACTTTCGTTATTAACGATTAAACGTAGCATTTCTCTAAAATGTCTAATCTGTACGGCCCGTGTCCAGATGGTGTAAAACAAACCCGCAGCGAGACAGAGATACACTAACGCGGGGCTCCAGACGATACCGTTCACGGCGTTTACAAAGTTTTCCATAGTGATATGCGTTTTTTGATTTAGGTGCTTAAAGTATAAATGAATCACCTCTGAGAGGTTAGATTTATGGTGGTGTCTTGGAAGGGCAGGTTGAAGTTCGTCTTCCCCGCCGTTTTCCCCGAGTAGTCGGGGATCCATAGCCTAGTGCCATCCTCGTCATTCCCGCGCATTGCTGCAGGGATGCAGCGAGTAGAGCAAAGCAGGAACACTTGCCGAGTCAGGGATCTATTGTCTACCGTGGTGCTAAACCATGACCTCCGCCTTCACGGAGGTGACGTTATTGCCCTTCGCCAGAATGACGGAGTCAAACAACATCGCTCTCTCGCATCTCGGCAACTGCTCCTGCGTTGCACTACCTCCTGCGTCCATGCAGTCGCATGCGCCCGCGATGTAAGCACATCCTTTGGGTCGTCTTGGTGTTTAGCGCGGTAATGGGTTGAGCATTTTCGTTTTGTTTAACAACATCGCTCTCTCGCATCCATGCGACCGCGATGTACCTACATCGTTAGGGGCATCTTGGTTTTTAGCGCGGTAATGGGTTGAGCATTTTCGTTTCGTTTAACAACATCGCTCTCTCGCATCCATGCGACCGCGATGTACCTACATCCATGTAGGCAACGCTGCTCTTGCGCTTCCCTGCGCCCGCAGCATAAGCACATCCTTGTGCAAAAAAAAGGGACGCATTTGCGTCCCTTTTAAGGTTATACAATCTTTATCGCTAAGCGATTAGAAGTTGTATGTGGCACGACCATAGTAGAACGCACCGTTGATGCCGAATGGGTTGAACTGGCTGTATTCCAAACCAAGTGCACCACCGAAATCAAAGCCAGCGCAGTCAATCGACTTACAGCCTTGCTCATCAAATAGGTTCCGCGCACCTAGTGCGAAGTCTAATTGATCAGAGTAAGCGTAGCCGAACTCAACGTCTACAGTAGATGCGCTATCAAAAACGCCACCGGCTTCGTTGTCGTAGAACTGACCATAATAGTTCACGCGTGCAAGAACGCGCGCTTTATCCATTTGGTGGTTCGCAGTAAAGTTCCAACGCGTACCTGGCACACCATCTTCAATCAAACGCACACGGCTGTCACCCAATAAATCTGGGTTACGACGTGTTACTTCCGTATCTGTGTAGTTAAACGCAAGATTAAAAGTGGTTGTACCGTCAAGCCAATCAGCCGTAGTGGTTGCCACTACGTCAAAACCAGACGTGTTGGTGTCAAATTGATTGGTGAAGAATCGGAACTGGGCGATATCTGACGCATCAAAACCATCAGCGGCAAGTTGCGCGCGATCTGCATCGCTCAATCGGAAATCGTTAGACAGACTCAAACGGTCATCAACATCAATGTCAAAATAATCGACTGTAAAATCGACGTTACCCAAGCTGAAGTAAGTGCCGAGCGTAATATTGAGTGATTCTTCCGGATCCAATTCTGTAGCACCACGTAATTGTGCCGCAGGGTTAGTTGGAGGAATAACGCCTTGGTTCGTCAACACACCATTAACAAGCTGAGTTGAAACATTCGATGCAAACGACTGCCCTGGTGTTGGAGCTTTAAAGCCCGAACTTACCGTAGCGCGCAAGCCCGATGAATCACCTAGAGAGTAGTTCGCACCGAGTTTCGCATTTGTTGTACTACCGAAGCCATCGTAATCTTCAAATCGAACGGCAGCGGCAATCAACAATACGTCACTAGCTTGCCACTCTAAGTCAGCGTACAAAGAGGTGTTAGCTCGATCAAGCGATCCTGAAATTAGTGGCGCAAACCCTGGGAAACCATTAGTAGAGGTACTGAAACCTTGAGATCCCAGTCCACCATCAATATAGGACTCTGGTTGGCCAGGAACAATACTAAACTCCTCTTCACGCCATTCAGCACCAAACGCTAAATTCACGTTGTCTGACAATTGCTTGTTAAAGTCTACGTTAATGGCCATATCTTGTTGCTCGTAAGCACCTGGATTAAAGTCACGAGGCGTAGCAGCACCTAAACTCGCATTAACAGTATTGTTAATGAAGAAGTCGGCTTCGTTTTTGCCCGTGTATCCGCTTACGCTCCAGCCCAAACCACCAGACGTTTCGCCACGTAGTCCCAACAATAAAGAAGTATCCGTTACTTCACCACCAAAGTTTGGCGTGAAACCACCAGGGATGATTTCAGAGAAGTGGAAACACTCTGGACGCGCTGCAGCAGCACCGAATTCAGCACTCAATAAACCAGCTGTTGTGCTTGGAATATTTGAAGGACAGTTGCCCGTGCCATTGCCTGTTAAGTCAGCAAACAACAAGTTGCCGTTACCATCAGCATAAACACCACCACGGTTGGATGGGTTACGATAGTAGAAACCACCGATGACTTCTTTGTTGTTGTAGTTGGCTTGGCCAAAGAACTCCATGCCGTTGGCTAACTCTGAGCCAAAGTTGGCCCACAGTTTTATGTCGCCGTCCACTTCAGGTGTGCCCCAAACTTGTGCAGGATTCAATACTGGGAAGCCTGCCGCAATAAGCTCAGCCGCGTCATCGCGTTGCACTGAACGATCAGTTGCTTCCGCTTCAGCCCATTCGGCAGTCAAGTTCAAAAAGCCATTCTCACCCATGGCAAAGCCTTGGTTGTAAGCGATGCTGATTTGATCTTCGCCTTCTTTGTAAACGCCGAATTTGGTTTCAATCGAACCGCCAGAATCCGCGTTTTTTAGATTGAAGTTAATTACGCCTGCAATTGCGTCAGAACCGTATTGAGCGGCTGCACCATCACGTAATACCTCAACGCTTTGTAAAGCAAGTGATGGAATAGCTGCAACATCAGGGCCTTGTGAACCATCTGACAAGCCGTTACCTAGCCACGAAATTACCGCTGCACGATGACGGCGTTGGCCGTTCACAAGCACAAGCGTGTGATCAGGTGCTAATCCACGTAGGTTAGCAGGACGAACAAGTGTTGCTGCATCGCTGATTGGCTGGTCGTTTACGTTAAAACTTGGCACTACGTTGCGCAACAAGTTACTCGTATCAACACCACCTTGAGAAACAAAGTCAGACGCGGATATAACGTCGACTGGTGCTACCGAATCAGTGGCCGAACGTGGTTTACCACGCGTACCGATCGTTACAATCTCTTCCATCGCCTCGTCCTGCGCGAAAGAAGGTGTTGCAACACCAGTTAAAGAAGCCAAGGCAAATGCGATTGCCGTGACTCGAGGTTGAAATAGTTTCATACCTGGATCTCTCCCGTGACTTATTAGAGTCACTTCTAGGTTAACTTTATAACTGCGATTCAAACCGTTGAACCGCAATATGGCCATAAACGCCAACATTCATTTGTTGGTGTTTTTACAACCAGTGGTTAATGCTACTGCAAAAGGGGTTTAACCACAAGTTGCAGAATAGACAAAGCAGACCGTCATTCCAGGGGTGAACAGGGGCTGAATTGTTACGGATTAAGACCGGGTTTGGCGCTGGCTTATTGCCGTTGTTTTGCGATTTAGCACGACGCTACAACGATGCCCCGTGTCCGGTAAGAGATGCGTGGATATTTTGCCGCCTTGGTGTAGTATTCGAGCTTTAACCCATTAACTCGAGTTGCGCGCATGGCTCCATCTGAATCCACTAACGCTGAGGCAAGCAATATGCCTCTTGGTTTAGCCCTCTTACCCGTGTTGCTGCTCATTCTCGCGTTGTCGTTTAACGTGTATGTTTATGGTAATGATGCCTTGGGCGGGTCGAGTCAGATGATCATTATTCTGATCACCGGATTAACCGCAGCGCTCGGTTTGTGGCGCGGCGTGAGTTGGTCGGAACAACAGGCTAGCGTGGTTTCGACGATTGGCAACGCGATGCCGTCCATCCTGATCCTTTTGCTGGTGGGCGCGTTGGCGAGTATTTGGTTATTGTCGGGAACTGTGCCTATCTTGGTTTACTACGGCGTGATGTTGCTCAATCCATCCATATTTTTAGTTGCCACTTGTATTGCATGCGCCATCACATCGGTCGTGAGCGGCAGCTCTTGGTCAACGGCCGCCACCATTGGTGTGGCAATGGTCGGCGTAGGACGAGCCTTAGAGATTCCCGATGGCATGATTGGTGGGGCGATTATTTCGGGTTCCTACTTTGGCGACAAAATATCGCCACTATCCGATACTACTAATCTAGCCGCCGCGGTAACTGAAACGCCGTTGTTCGATCATATTCGTTATTTGTTTTATACCACCGGCCCCTCATTTTTAATCAGCTTGGCTCTTTTTGCCATTCTGGGCATCAATATTGGCGGTGCTAATGGGGATGTGGATGTGAGCGGCACACTTGCGGCAATCGAGTCCACTTTTAATATTACGCCCTGGTTGCTGTTGCCTCCCGTCATTGTGCTGGGGTTGATTATTCGCCGCGTGGAAGCTATCCCTGCTTTATTTACGGGCGTGGTAGTGGGTGCCTTGTTTGTGTTGATATTCCAGCAAGACCTATTGCGTTCGATGATGAACGCAATAGGTCTTGCTGGAATATCAACAC
>CAYGNS010000091.1:0-7780 GCA_964351295.1 uncultured Gammaproteobacteria bacterium | reverse complement strand
TGGTTCTCTTGTATCGCTGCGTCAGCCGATTTATCGGCTTCCGACGGATCGCGCTCAGAAATGATGGTGGTTGCAACCGGAGCTTGCACTGCCTTCGTCTGGGTAGATGCCGTCCCGCTAGCGTCTAAATGTTGCTCGGAATCGACTGCTCCCTCACCCACTTCTGCATCGGCAGCATCGCGTTCAGGATAAGCCTCGTCAGCAGTTACAAGCGGCCCGACATTCGCGGAACTATTCGAAAACAGTACGCGGTCAAGACCCGGGATCGATGTTGCGCAGGCGGAGAGTAGCGACACGAGTGTCAGCAACAACGATAGACGAATCTCCCTAGAGTGAGGACGCTCGCGGCGCAAATTCTTGGTTAACAGCATATTGACGTATACCCTTTATTGGAATGTAAGTAACTGTAACGAATTTACGCGCAATAATCTAAGAATCTTAGTGAGCATTTGCGCTCGCAACTTGACACGGCGCCATGCCCAACCATTGATTCAAACGCTGTTCATCAGGTGGACGAGCGCGACGGTATCTCGGCAACGTCTGGAACAGCATCACTCTCATCAAGAGTGTCTTGCTCGTCATCTGCGTCGGTCGACTCTTGTGCAGAACTCACATTCACTTCGGGCGGCTTATTGCGCAGTTCGGCGTGCACTAAGTCTTCAATCCGAAACAGGATTTGTCCCGATGATTGCTCGTCTGCGTAGTTTAAATACATTTGTTGAGTTTCACTAAAATAGATAGTGTCATGCAACATGATGAAACCTGTTTTGAGCTCTAGATTAGCCACCTGTTTCAATAGCTCACCCGATACCCGCGCATAAAAGTAATAACTATCGACCTTGCCATCGTTTCCATACGGCACATTAAAGTGCAAAAAGGCCCATTGCTCGGCTGGCGCTAACTGTGTTACGACCGCACTTGCCTCTTCACCAACCTTGCAAGAGGTCAAACAAACTAGCGCAAGCAAGATTAAAATTTTTCGCATATTGGTTCCCGCTTCAATTAAAGCAATAAAAAAAAGGGCGTCCTCAACGAGAACGCCCTTTGTGCTAAAACACTACCTAGCGGTTTGTTACTGCGACTCGAACCATTATTTAAAATCGTAAGAGAAGCGCACACCAACCGTACGCGGACGATTTGGTGTGTTTTTGAGGATGTCATCCTCGTTACTAATAAACAGCACAGCTAATTCATCGGTCAAGTTCTCAACGAACAGAGTAGCCGACCAATTGTCGCGCTCGTAACCAAGCGTCGCGTCAATCGTGGTGAAGCTTGGCTGTTCAAATAAGGCGCCAACGTTTACTGAACTAATGGTGTCGTCAGTGTATTGATACGACAATTGACCAAACGCTTGACCTTGAGCAGTATCCCACTCATAGCGACCGCGCAGTACGTACTGCAGCTCAGGCGCTAAGGCTAACGAAGAACCAACCGGTGCAATACTGACGACATTAGGTGGTACGCGCGTTAGTTTTGAATCGTTGTACGACACATTGGCAAAGAACGTGAAGTTTTCGTTCGGGCGATAAATTGAATCGATCTCGATACCTTTAACTTCTGCATCCACCGCGTTCGAGATAAACGCTAAGTTGGATACGTTAAAGTCAAGCGTAAGGATTTGGATCTCGTCCCATTCAATTTTGTATGCCGAACCATTGAAACGCAGCTTGCCGTCCATAAGATCGGTTTTCCAACCCACTTCGGTATTCTTCAATACGTCTGATTCAAAAAAATCTGGCACAAACGGACCAACGCCTGGCACTTGGCTAGCGCCACCGTTACGGTTAAAACCACCCGCACGGAAACCTTCAGACACCGTACCGTAAACCATTACGTCTGGTGTCACCTGATACTGCACATTGAATTTACCGATAGTGTCCGAGAAATCCGCTGGACTCGCATCACCGAGAATTGCATCTACGTTACGACCAAACGGACCATCGATGCCGCGGTTAGCAAAGTTAGAGCTACCGCTTAGATCTAGGTCAATGTCATAACGACGCAAACCAACCGTCGCTGTTAACTTATCCGTTACGTCATATGACAACTCGCCAAAGAATGAAGTCTCTTTTTTAGTGCGCGTAAAGTCATTAAAAAACACAACGCCGGGGTGACGCGTGGTTGGGTCCGAGTTAGTGGCTCCAGGAATAGGCGCATTCGGCGCAAAGCCTTGCTGAATACTCGCTGGATAGTTCCAATCACCACGCTCAACGGTAACCGTGTCGTCGTTAAACACGCCAAAGATAGCTTGCCAACGATTTTCTTCACTCGTGGCAAATCGTAACTCGTGCGTGGTTCGCTCAACTTCGTAATCTTGCTCTAAGAAGAAGTTTGGCGCGCCGCAACTGGCGTAGCCTGGGTAAGAACAAATGTAGTATGGAATAAACGGACCAACATCTGCGTAGCCTGAATAGTCATACACTTCGTCGATCACACGATCTAAATAAGAACCCGTATAGACCACATCCAGAGCCGCCACACGACCGCTCACAGTCCAAGAGGTCATTTCAAATTCATCGGTAGCGTAGTCGGGTGCAAAGTTCTGCGAATTAAAATCACCTAACTCAGGCGCATAATCCCAAACACCTTCGCGGTCCAGTTCTTGGTTAAAATGGGACAGCAAAACTTCCCAATCATCATTTGGGGTGTACTTTAATGAACCACGGAAACCGGCGTAAGTTGCTTCGTTAAAATTATCCTCGGCCAATTGGTCGTTGCGTACAGTTTCTCGAAATGCGGGAACCGTTCCACCCAAGCCAGGGTTGTTCAGACTAATTTGCTTCGAGCCGCGGATATTATTGATGTAACCGCCTTCTTTGGCATTAAAAATGGCAAGGCGCGCCGACAAGGTGTCGTCAATCAACGGGAAGTTAAAAAAGCCTTCGACAGAGTTATTGCTTTCGCCACCTTTAATGGTGGAGTAGCTTGCATCGAGCCCTGCATCAAATTCATTGTGCTCTGGTTTGTTGGTAATCAAACGCACTGTACCGGCTTGCGAGCTTGCACCAAACAATGTGCCTTGTGGCCCAGGCAATACTTCAACTCGGCTCATGTCGGTCATATACGGATCGATATTACGACCCGAAAGCGTGATCGGTGCCTCATCTAAATAGAGTGCCACGTTAGGCTCTGTACCAACCGCTCCAGAAATTTTAAAGCCAAGCTTACCCGCCGAAATACCGCGAATAAAAATCTCGTTGCGGCCAGGCCCGCGACCACCAGAGACAACCCCCGCTAAATTGCGGATGTAGTCTTTAAAATTGGCTACGCCCAAGTCTTGCAAAGACTCTTCGCTAATGGCTTGAATGGTTACTGGGATCGATTGAGCACTGGCACTACGTTTGGTGGCGGTAACGACTATTTCTTCAATCGCCGCCGACGCAGTACCCGTAGCACCAAGCGCCACCGCAGTTGCAATTGCGTAACTGAGTTTATTTCGTTTAAACATTTAAGTTTTCCTCTTTTCTTTAAAACGTTTCGTTTACGAAAATGCTGCCGCAAACGTTATTCTGCAAGGCTTAATCGACTTATCTAAGATCTACCACCAACGGCCATGAAACAAGACTATTTAGTAACATCGAGGCAGAGAGAAGTAAGTTTGAATTAGGCTCTTATCACGCGCAAAACATCACCGTTTGACACGATGTCAACCGACAATCTGGCTTACATTACTCAACAAGTTGTCCCGAATCAAGCGTTTAGCGTTGCAGGCATCTATTTTAAGTGGCTCGTTCAGAATTATTAGCCGTATTCTGCGACTCAGTTTATGATCAGCACGATTTGCAAGCAGGCCGCGCAAACTATTCCCACAGGCCTTTTTTTACGGGGCGTTATGGGAGCATTTCGCGCTAAAGCCAAGCCAATTGGAATACTCCCTAACCTTAACTGTGCCCCTATGACATCACAAAATTTCGGACTCGATTACTTCTCCCTTAAAGGTAAAAACGCCATGGTAACGGGCGGTAATAGCGGCTTAGGGCAGGCGTTCTCAATTGGCTTAGCGTCGGCTGGCGCTAACGTGCATGTAGCGAGCATCATGCCGGAAACGGGTGAAACTCGCGCTTTGGTCGAAGCCCAAGGTGTGCAGTATCGACGCATCGAAGCCGACATCACAGAGCCAGACATGGTTGCCAAGCTCACGCAAGACTGCATTACAACATTGGGCTCCGTAGATATTTTAGTAAATTGCGCAGGCATTTCTTTGTTGGCTGACATTCAAGACTTTAGACGGGAACAGTGGGATAAAATGGTGCAGGTAAACCTGACCGCAGCGTTCGAGTTTAGTCACCATGTTAGTAATCATATGCTCACGCGTGGCAGCGGGAAGATCATCAATATTTGCTCACTGTATTCGTTTCTTGGTGGTCGTGGGTCGCCCGCCTATGCGGCCACTAAACATGGTGTAGCAGGCCTTACCAAAGCCTATTGTGATGAACTCGCGCAATACAATATTCAAGTGAACGGTATCGCACCCGGCTACTTTAGTACGGCACTGACCCGCGCGACGTTCTCCGACCCAGTTAAAGCAAAACATGTACTTGATCACATCCCCGCTGGGCGCTTAGGCACTCCCCAAGACCTGATGGGTACCGTCGTGTTCTTGGCAAGCCAAGCCTCTGACTATATCAACGGGCATATTCTCACCGTTGACGGCGGCTACCTCGTCCGATAATAACTATGTCAACTTATCGTCATGGGCTTGCAATCACGCGGCGCAGTACACCAACTCATTAGAATCCGAGTATGAAAAAGCGCTATATTTTAGCTATTGATGGCGGCTCACAAAGCACCAAAGTATCGATATTTGATACCCAAGGTACTGTGCATGCTCAGGCGGTCGCGCCACTGCGAGCCCTCACGCACTATGCGGATGGTCGTGTAGAACACCCGGACGATGATTTGTGGGATTCGCTGATAGCGGCGTGTGCGAGCGCAATGCACCAGTTCGCTGGCGAACCACAGCAGATAGCCGCCATTGGGTTATGCACCATTCGCTGCTGTCGCGCCGTGCTACGCGCCGACGGCAGTCTCGCTAGTCCAGTGATGTCATGGATGGATGTGCGCTTAGGCCGTCCTTATGAAAATACCGACCAGGCGGTGCACTATGTAACCACTTCGTCGGGCTATATCGGCCATCGACTCACCGGTCTGCGCGTTGATACCGCAGCCAATTACGAGGGTCAGTGGCCAATCGATAAAGCCACCTGGGATTGGAGCGCCGAAGAGGACGTGGTAGCGCGTTTTAATATCCCGCGCGAAAAATTGTTTTCGCTGGTCATGCCTGGCGAAACCATCGGTGGCCTTACCGAGCACGCAGCGCAAGCGCTCGGTTTAGCGGTTGGCACGCCTGTAATCGCCACGGCCAACGACAAGGCCGTGGAAGCGCTTGGTGTAGGTCTTAATACGCATGATCGTACGGATACCAGCACCTTGATCTCATTGGGAACGTACATCGGCGGCATGCGCAGCGGCGCGACGTTGCGCAACGAGCCAGAACATTTCTTTTGTAATATGGCCGCGCAACCGTTTGGCTATTTGTATGAAAGCGGTGGCATTCGCTTTGGTATGTCGATGATCTCTTGGCTGCGCGACCTATTAAATGACGGACGGCTTGACGCGCTCAGCCTAATCAATGATCAAACGCTTAACGCGGAGGCCGCCTTGCTACCCATTGGCAGCGACGGTTTAATAACCATTCCCCACTTTTTAGCCGCTAACGACCAGCCTCATCAACGCGGTTGCTTTATCGGAGTGCAGGCAAAGCACGGGCGCGCGCACCTGTTTCGGGCGATATTAGAATCCATTGCCATGACCATGTACAACCATGTCAATGCCATGCAAGACGAACTACAACAACCGAGTAGCGGCCTCTTTATATCAGGCGGTGGTGCGAAGAGTGATTTGCTCATGCAAATATTTGCTGATCTTTTTAACACCCCAACCACGCGACCGAGCATGACCGATGCGGCCGGCCTAGGCGCCGCCATTTGCGCTGCCGTTGCGGTAGGGTTGCACGACTCTTTCGCGAGTGCGCAACAAAACATGGTCAACCACGAGCGCACTTTTACACCCAATCCGCAGCGCGGCGAAAAATATCGCGCTCTAAACGAAGTCTTTCGCACAGCAAGCAAATATACTGACACATTGTTGTGCGATCTTTATCAAGTAAACCAAAAGTTACAAAGTTGAGCGCATACTGACAAGTATTTACTCGTGCCGCTGTACACACTCATTCACCGCCATCTACTAACCCAATAAGCGAACTCGCCATTCTAGATATGACCCAGCCTAAATTGAGCAAAGAACAAATTGTTGCCGAACTTAACCGCATGCTTGGCACCAAGAAAATAGTCACCGACCCGCAAGAGCTGCAACTTAGCAGCATTGATCGATTTCGCCGCTTCGAGGGCTTCCACGGTGTCTATCGCATGCCGATTCCCGCCGCGATTGTAATGGCCGAATCAAGCCAAGACGTTGTGCAAGTGATTGAGTTCGCCAATAACCATGGCATCAATATTGTGCCACGCACGGGTCGTTCCGCCACCGAGGGTGGCTTAGAAACGGCCGTAGAGAACACGATCGTGCTCGATGGTTCGCGCATGAATAAAATTATTAGTATCGACATCGAAAACATGCAGGCGACCGTAGAGTGCGGCGTTTCTCTACAAACGCTCGATGATGAATTACGCGCGCTCGGCTACACCACCGGGCATTCGCCACAATCCAAACCCCTAGCGCAGTTCGGCGGCTTAGTCGCCACGAGATCAATCGGACAACTCTCGACTCTATATGGGGGTATTGAAGACATGGTAGTTGGGCTAGAAGCGGTCTTTCCAGTCGGCGGTCTCACGCGCATAAAAAATGTCCCTCGGCGTGCCGCCGGCCCCGACATCCGTCATGTGATTATTGGTAACGAAGGCGCACTGTGCTTTATCACCGAAGTCACCATTAAGATATTCAAGCACTACCCTAATGACATGCAGTTCTTGGGTTACACCCTAGACAGTATGAAAACGGGCTTCGCCATATTGCGTGAAGTAATGGCCGAAGGCTATCGGCCCTCCGTGGCGCGACTTTACGACGTAGAAGACGGTGCTTACCACTTCTCACATTTTGCCGAAAACAAATGTGTACTGGTATTTGTGGCTGAAGGACCACCCCGTATCGCGCAGGCAACGGCGGACGCCATTGAAGACATAGTGGGTGCGCACAGCGAATGCCAAGCGGTTGACCCTAGCCTAATTGAAACTTGGTTCGCGCACCTAAACTGGGACCCAAGCAACTTGATTGCCGAAAAACGCGAAATTATCGAGACCAAGAACATTTGTAACACCACCGAAGTGTCCGCTAATTGGAGCGTGATACACGACATATATGAAGTGTGTATGGCGCGCGTCAGAGCAGAGATACCCGATCTGACTTTACTCGGTGGACATTCATCGCACAGTTACCTTAATGGCACCAACCTCTACTTCGTATATTTTTACGATGTAAAAGGCGACCAACCAGAAAAGGAGCTCAGCGACTACCATTTGCCCATTAAGAAAATTATTGTAGAGGAAACCATCAAGCGCGGTGGTTCGATGTGCCACCACCACGGCGTTGGCAAGCACCGCACCCCGTGGATCGAGCAAGAATATGGTTCCTCGTACTATATTTTGGAGCAACTCAAAAAGGCCTACGACCCCAACGGCATTATGAACGCAGGCACCATTTACCCGCTTAAATAAGCTCGGCAATTGAAGCATGCTTGGCGCGCGCCGTTAGCGTGCAACAATTA
>CAYGNS010000090.1:0-7783 GCA_964351295.1 uncultured Gammaproteobacteria bacterium | reverse complement strand
TGTGGGAAAGGGCAATAAAGAACGCTTAGTCCCCTTAGGTGAGCAGGCTTTAGAGTGGATTGGTCGCTATTTAAATGAAGCGCGCCCTGATATTCTCAAACAGCAACGCAGCGATGCCGTGTTTATTACGGCACGGGGTGGCGCAATGACCCGGCAAGCGTTTTGGCATTTAATTAAAAAATATGCGCTGATTGCGGATATTCTGCAGCCGTTATCGCCACACACTTTAAGGCATGCCTTCGCCACGCACCTGCTTAATCACGGTGCTGATTTGCGCTCCGTGCAAATGTTGCTCGGCCATGCGGATTTAAGCACCACGCAAATTTATACACACGTGGCGCGCGAAAGACTCCAGTCGCTACACAGCGCACATCATCCAAGAGGGTAAGGTAGGCGTCAATAGTAAGACAAGGCGTCAATTAAGGCTGGAAACCCCACGAAAATTTATGCAAAATAGCGGCTCACCAAATGGTTCTGCCCAAATAATAAAATAAGAGCCTTAGAGCATAGGAAGGCGGCGGACTGAACGTACTGATAGATCGAGCTGACTACAGCGCAGCATCAAAGTACTTACATATAGTTTTAGAGATAGAGAGCTCTTTAAACGCCGAATCGGCGGGACCTTTAACTTAACGGTACCTAGCCCCATTGGTTTCCCAGCGCACACCATTGTTTTTAGTTTAAAGGACTATTGATTGATCCATAAAGGCCGTGATCTGCGAAGACTGTTGATCGGCAAAGGCTGTGAACCGCAAAGGTTGTGATCCGAAGACGAGTAGACATAATCCGTGACCAATATTGCAAGTGCGGTAGTAGCCTACCTGCCTGCCAGAGTGCAGATTTGCACAAATGCAGTTCGCAATCGATTTACGGGACCACATTGCAAAGAAAGCGGCTTGCCCCCTTTTTTAATATAGATCTATAAAAGCGCCGTGCAGCCCACGGTTTTAATCATCATGATGTTTACCTCGTAACGTTCGAGTGCGACGACATCAGCGAGTGCAATCGCGTTAATAAAAAAGAGAGAGACTTGAATAAACCTAAAATTGTAAGTTCGGTTGATGTGCACATCGACCCGGCAAAAATTAATGCCAATGCCCTGCAGGTCGTTCAGCGACTTCAAGAAAGTGGGCACCAAGCCTATCTGGTCGGCGGCTGTGTACGAGATCTGATCTTAAATCTTAAGCCCAAAGATTTCGACGTTGCGACCAACGCCACTCCCGAGCAAGTCAAAAAAGTTTTCGCTCGTAATGGTCGAATTATCGGTAGGCGCTTTAAAATTGTACATGTTCGATTTGGTTACGAAGTCATTGAAGTTGCTACGTTCCGCGCCAGTCCAGCCGATCGTGATCAAGTAGAGCGTCACGAAATGACCGAGTCTGAAGAGGGTCGTCTTATCCGCGACAACATCTACGGTAGTATCGAAGAAGATGTACTGCGTCGCGACTTTACGGCCAATTCTCTGTACTTAGACCCAATTCACCACCAGATTCTTGATTACTTAGGCGGTATTGAGGATATCCAAGCTAAACAACTTATTAGTATTGGGGATGCGACAACCCGTTTTCGCGAAGATCCCGTTAGAATGTTGCGTGTGGTCCGTTTTGCTGCCAAGCTTAATTTTGCCATGGAGCCTGAGGCGCTAGCTATTATCGAGGAAGAGGGCAAATTGCTCTCGCATGTCTCTCCTGCACGATTGTTCGAAGAAGTGCTCAAGTTGTTTCACGGTGGTGCCGCGCATCGCACTTACCTGATGTTGCGCGAGTACGGACTGTTTAAATACTTGTTTCCGTTTACCGATCAAATGGCGGTAGTCGACGTGGAGGGCATGCCTGAGCTTGCGCTCAAAAACACCGATCTACGTATTCAAGCGGGCAAACCCGTAATCCCCGCCTTTTTGTTTGCCTGTATGTTGTGGGATCCCGTCAAAGCTGATGCACAGATACTGATGGATGATGGCGCTAAAGAAGGTCACGCATGGCGGGTGGCCATGAACGATGCTCTGCGAGATCAAAATCAGTATGTGGCCGTCCCACGACGCTTGGCTGAGATAATCCTAGATATTTGGACCATTCACTTTAAATTGGTGAAGCGCAGCCCCAAAACGATTGCTCCAACTTTAGAGAATCGACGCTTTCGAGCCGCATATGACTTTCTGTTGTTGCGCACTCAAGTGCATGAAGTTGATGAAGAAATAACCGCATGGTGGACACGTATTCAGGAAGTGGATCCAGCCGAAAAAGACCTGATGATTGAGCGTCTTTCCGCCAGTCGCTCGCGCAGTCTTGAGAAGCAACAAAACAGCTCGGAGCCCAATGGGAATAGCATCGACTATCCTTTACCTGACGATATTGGCAATCAGATACCTGGTGTTCAGACAGCTAAACCAAAGGGCGCACGTACGGCGCCTCACGAAGCGCGCGCCGGCAAAAAGAAGCGTGGCAAAAAGCGTGGTCGTAAAGTAACCACGGGCCGTGCACCTCGCGAACGCGGGCAAGATGCAAATGCAAATAGTGTTACCAACCCGCAAGCACCGGCCAATGCGGGTACCAAGAAAAAGCGCCAACGTAATCGCAAAGCTGGCGGTCGTGCCCGCAAGCGTGGGAAGCAAGTAGATAACGTGAATGTGTCAGCCGATAGCCGCTACGTAAATGCGCGTCCGCGCGACGAATATGGCGTACATAATTCAGCGGATGCCGACATTAATAGAGTGAAAGTTCGACGTAAAAAGCGCATCAGCGTGTCTGAGGATGGTGCGGTCATTACTAAAAATCCTGATGATGCCTCACACTTTTAGTGATTGTTATCGCGCACCTAGGTCGCTCTGTTCAATTTGCCTTCGTATAGGCGCGGTCGGCGCTAGTGGCTAATGGTTGATGTCTATATTGGGCTGGGCGCAAATCAAGGTGACGTCATTCAGCAGATACTCGATGCGAAGCGAAAAATTGTGCAACAGTGTTCCACACACAATACCGCTCTATCATCGCTTTATTGGTCTGCTCCTGTCGGTTATACCGACCAAGCGGACTTTGTAAATGCCGTATTGCGTTGTTCCGTTAGCTGTTCGCCACCCGAGTTATTGGTGAACTTGCAGCAAATTGAACGTGGCATGGGTCGTATTCGAGACCCGCAAAATCAAAATGCACCGCGCACCATAGATCTCGATATATTAGTGTTTGATGAACAATTCGAGAGCAACGAGTCTTTAACACTACCGCATCCCAGAATGTTCGAACGACGATTTGTGTTATTACCATTAATCGATGTTATGCATGCAGAGCATGTACTCTATCCACAAGTCCAATCGAGCTTACAAGCGCTTAAGAGTGTGTCAGGCCAAGTTGTACAGGCAATTGTGTGTTAAAGGATAAATAATGGCTCAGTATTTTGAAATCCATGCGAGCAATCCGCAAGCTCGCCTAATACACCAGGCTGCGAACGTGATTCGCGAAGGCGGGCTCGTGGCGTATCCTACCGATTCAAGCTATGCGCTTGGTTGTCATCTTGACGACAAACGTGCCGTAGATCGTATCCGCCAAATACGTAAACTCGATCGCCATCACAATTTCACCTTGGTTGCGGCTAATGTGAAGCAGGTGAGTCAATTTGCCAAGATTGATAACGAGCAATTTCGTCTGCTTAAGACCCTAACACCTGGGCCGTATACGTTTATTTTCGAAGCCAAGCGATCGGTGCCAAACCGCTTGATTCACCCTAAAAGACGCACGATTGGTGTACGTATACCAAATCATGCGATCGTGCATGATTTGTTGGAAGAGCTGGGCGAACCTATTATGAGTTCCAGTTTAATTTTGCCGGATCAGGTCCTCGCGATTGGCGACCCTGAAGAGATACGCGCGCGCTTAGAGCACCAGATCGACCTAATTATTGATGGTGGATTGGTCACCAATTCGCCGTCTACTGTGTTGGACTGGCACGGTAAAAACCTGCAAGTAGTACGCCACGGAGTCGGCGACATTGCCTTTTTAAACGAATAGATGAGCATTGCTAGAGTTGCTAGACGCATGCTTGTAGACTAAGCGCTGTCGCCGCACGAAAATAGTTTACTCTTAAGCCCCTACTGTTAATTGCACACGGATATATGATTTCAAAACCTGGACAAGTTAATCGCATCGTTTCTGGCATGCGCCCTACGGGACGTCTGCATTTAGGCCATTACCATGGTGTTTTAAAGAACTGGATTGAAATGCAGCACGAGTACGACTGCTATTTCTTTGTGGCCGATTGGCATGCGCTCACGACCCATTATGAAGCGGACTCAGAAGCGATCAACGACAGTATTTGGGAGATGGTGATTGACTGGTTAGCCGTAGGCGTTGATCCAAGCCGAGCGACCTTATTCATTCAATCACGTGTTCCTGAACACGCCGAGCTGAATTTATTGTTATCGATGATCACGCCGCTAAGTTGGCTTGAACGCGTGCCATCTTACAAAGACCAACAAGCCAAAATGACTGAGCGAGACTTGTCAACACACGGGTTTTTGGGATATCCCGTATTGCAAGCAGCGGATATTTTGCTCTATCACGCCTCTATTGTGCCCGTGGGTGAAGATCAAATCCCGCACATCGAGCTCACGCGTGAAATAGCCAGACGCTTTAACTATCTGTATGGTCGCGAAACAGGCTTTGAAGACAAAGCAGAAGAGGCGATCAAGAAGTTGGGCAAGCGGGGCGCTAAGCTCTATCGCAGTTTACGTAATGCCTATACGGAGCGGGGGGATTACGAAGCGATTGCTAAGGCCCATGCGCTGTTGGCCAACAATCAAAATCTAACAACCGCCGAAAGCGAGCGGTTGTATGGTTATTTAGAGGGCGGCGGCCGAGCCATATTGTCTGAGCCCGAAGCGGTGCTTACGCCAGCGAGTAAGCTGCCCGGACTCGATGGCGAGAAGATGTCAAAGTCGTACCGAAATACTATTTTGCTCCGTGACGATCCTGCGCGTATCGAAAAGGAAGTACGTGCCATGCCCACTGACCCAGCTCGGGTGCGACGTAACGATCCGGGCGATCCCGATAAATGTCCAGTGTGGGATCTACATCGAGTTTATTCGAGCAGCGACACGCGCGCATGGGTAGAACAAGGCTGCCGCAGTGCTAGTATCGGCTGCGTAGATTGTAAGCAACCATTAATCGATGAATTGCTCAAAGAGCAAACGGTTATTGCCGAGCGCGCACAACCGTTTATCGAAGACCGCACTTTAGTTCGCAATATTATTGCCGATGGTTGTGAGAAGGCACGCGAAACGGCAGACGAAACCATGGAGCAAGTGCGCGCCGCCATGAATTTAGACTACGATTAAACGTGCTAATGAAAACGCTTTATCTACCTTTAAACATCCACGCAGAGCGAGACATTCCGTGCAAGAAGACGATCTAGAGCAATCGCTCGGCGACGTATCCCTCCAGGCCGAAGGGCCTGAAGAGCTTTATGCGGAATCACTCAAGGCCGTGGTGTTGGGCGAGCTAATTCGTGATTGGCCCAAAGATCTATTTATTCCACCTGATGCCTTGGAAGTTGTACTCGAAAGCTTTGAGGGGCCTTTAGACTTATTGTTGTATCTGATCCGCAAACAGAATTTAGACATACTGAATATTCCGGTAGCGGAAATTACGCGGCAGTATATGACCTACGTGGAAATCATGCAGGCGGCCAATCTTGATCTAGCGGCGGAATACCTAGTTATGGCCGCCGTGCTGGGCGAGATCAAGTCACGGATGTTGTTACCCAAGCCTAAATCCGAAGAGGAAGATGGCGAGGACCCGCGCGCGGCTTTAGTGCGTCGCCTGCAAGAGTACGAGCGCTACAGTCGTGCTGCCGGCGAGTTAGACGATCGCCCACGGCTCGAACGCGATGTGTACACGGCCCAAGCTGATCTGGTCGACCCCGATCCGCCTAAAGTGGTCGCCCAAGTAAAATTGCCACAATTAGTGGATGCATTGCAAAAGGTGATGGAGCGCGCGCATGCTAATCAGCATATGGTGGTTTCGCGCGACACCTTGTCATTACGCGAACGGATGACCAATGTTTTATCTAGGTTAAAAGTGTCGGGGTTTCTGCGTTTTGAAGAACTGTTTACAATCGAAGAAGGTCGCTTGGGCGTAGTGGTTACGTTTATTGCGTTACTTGAACTGTGTCGTGAAGACATGCTCGTAATTGTACAAACCGAGCCATTTGCACCCATCCACATCAAACAAGCTGCCTAGCCAATTTAATCGCGCCAAGTCTTTCAATAACCAAGCCAACTCATTCACTAGGACACACTTTAAGAAAATGTCTGACAAGCCGCTCGCCAACAAAAATGCCGACCCAAAAAACGAGGTTAGCGAACTAAAAAACATTATCGAAGCGGCAGTCTTTGCGGCGAGCGAGCCATTGAGCATACGTAAAATAATGCAGCTATTTCCCGATGACGCGCAACCGTCAAAAGAGGAGATTAAGGAAGCCCTAGACCGTATCGAGCAAGACTATGCCGAGCGCGGAGTTGAACTCAAAAAGTTGGGCAAGGGGTGGCGTTTTCGCTCCAAAGAAAAATACGCAACTTGGTTGCGTCGGCTCACCATTAATAACCCACCGCGTTTTTCCCGCGCGTTGTTAGAGACTTTGTCGATCATTGCTTATCGGCAGCCGGTGACGCGGGGCGACATCGAGGATATTCGCGGGGTTGCGGTCAGTAGCGATATCATTCGCGCGATCGAGGAGCGTGGCTGGATTGCCGAAATTGGCCATCGTGATGTGCCTGGACGACCCGCTTTGTTTGGCACTACCTCTGAGTTTTTAGAGTATTTCGGGCTGGCGTCGTTGCGCGAGTTACCCGAGTTAATGCAGCCGCGTGAGCTTGCAGAGGTGGCGAAAGATATGCATTTGACCCTGCCCGAAGAACTCGTCACTAAGCAGTCACCTGATGCTCAGCACAGTGCCGCTCAAGACTCTGCCGAAGTTATTCCTTTGCGACGCACTCAGCACGACGCCTCGGCGCCCACATCCACTGAATCAGACCCCTCAACCTCGGACCCATCATGATCACAGTCGCCATACTCACCAGAGAGGCCAACTGTAACGGCTATGAGTGAAAAACTGCAAAAAGTATTAGCCCATGCGGGTCGCGGTTCGCGTCGCGAAATAGAGCAATGGATTAGCGAGGGTCGTATTCAGGTCAATGGTCGCAGCGCTAAGCTTGGCGACCGTGTGGAGCTAACCGACCGAATTTTGGTTGACGGGCAAGCCGTGTTTATCCGCTCGCAACAGCATTCGCAAATCAAAGCGTTGATCTACCACAAACCCGAGGGTGAGATAGTGAGTCGTAGTGACCCCGCAGGTCGACCAACGGTGTTTGAGAAATTACCTGAGATCGCCGAATCACGCTGGGTGTCAGTAGGGCGATTGGATATCAATACCAGCGGCTTACTGCTGTTCACAAACAGTGGTGAACTGGCAAATAAGCTCATGCATCCATCCTCGGGCGTCGAGCGCGAGTATCTGGCACGCGTGCGCGGTCGCTTGAGCCCCGACGTTGTCGCACAACTCACCCGCGTGGGGATTGAGCTCGACGGGCATAACGCAAAATTTGAAAGCGTGACAGCAGCTAATATGGGCGAAGAGGGCAGCAATCATTGGTACCGAGTGGTGATCAAAGAGGGGCGATATCGCGAAGTACGCCGCATGTTCGAAGCGGTTAATCACTTGGTGAGTCGTTTAAAGCGAATTCGCTATGGATCAGTTAAGTTAACGCGCGACGTCAAGCTGGGGCAAGCCGTGAATA
>CAYGNS010000089.1:0-7834 GCA_964351295.1 uncultured Gammaproteobacteria bacterium | reverse complement strand
GTGCCTTCCCCAACGTAATGCGACACATCGGCAATGGCAACCACCAACCGAAACCCTCCTTTTGCTTGGGGTTCGCAAAAAACCGCATCATCGAAGTCGCGGGCATCCGCTCCATCGATCGTTACTAAGGGTAATTGACGCAAGTCTAAGCGATCCCGCTTATCTGCTGCCTGCACCTCATCGTCAATCGTTGCAACTTGTTCAAGCACGGGTACGGGCCAGGCAGTGGGCAGATTATGCTTGCGCAACGCAATTTCGATCTCCATGCCGGGCGCAAGGTAGTCACCTAAGACTTCGACGATTTCGCCCACAGGTTGGAAGTGCTTGCTAGGGTATTTTGACAACCGCACCACCACTACTTGGCCTTGAGTTGCCCCTTTCACGTTTTCGGGCAGCACCAATATATCCTGACCAATGCGCTGATCGTCTGGCACGACAAAACCAACTCCGCTTTCGTGGAAATAGCGCCCCACAATGGTTTGATTACCACGTTCGAGCACTTCGATGATCTCGCCAAATAGATTTTGCCGTCGATCGCGACCCGTAACACGAATACGTACGCGATCGTTATGCAAAACCTCGCGCATATCCTGCGCCCGTAAGGAGATTTTTTCTTTGGTGGTGTCGCTTAACACATAACCGTGGCCGTCCACATGGCCCACCACTCGCCCTTCATGGTCCTGTATTGCATGAGGTAAAGCCCACCGATGCTTGCTTAGCTGTGCCACTTTGCCTTGATCGCGCAGCTGCTCTAGCACTTCGAACGTTTCTTGTCGGCCTTCTTTGCCGATTCGACCGAGCGTTTCCGCCACACCTTTGGTATTGGCAGGCTCGCGGCGCTGTGATAAATATTTGAGCACGATGTCGGTGCTCAAGCGTTTTTGTTTAGTAGCCTTCCCGGCCTTATCTTTTTTTGATGTATGTTTATTCAAGTCCTTGAATGTCCTTTAATTGTATTAATCGAAGGGGTCCTTGATGACCATTGTTTCCGCGCGGTCGGGGCCCGTTGATATGATTGTGATCGGCACGCCCACCAACTCTTCGAGTCGGTTGATATAGGCGAGTGCTTCTTTAGGGAGTGCATCTATTTGTTTAATCCCAGCTGTGGCACTAGACCAACCAGGCATTGTTTCGTAAATAGGCGTACAGGCCGCCAACGCTTCGGCACCAACCGGCGCAACGTCCAGAACTCGGTCGCCCATCGCATAAGCGGTACAAATTTTAATTTCCTCTAGGCCATCGAGCACGTCTAACTTAGTCAGGCATAGCGTGGTGAGCCCATTAACTTGTCTTGACCGGCGCATGATCACGGCATCGAACCAACCACAGCGCCTTGATCGACCTGTAGTGGCACCGAACTCATGGCCTTGTTCACCGAGGTGCCGACCTACTTCGCAGGATAATTCGGTGGGAAAAGGACCAGCCCCCACGCGGGTGGTGTAAGCCTTAACAATTCCGAGCACTTCGTCAAACTCACACGGCCCCACGCCGCTGCCGCTTGCAGCATAACCCGCTGAGGTGTTAGATGACGTGACGTAAGGATACGTGCCGTGATCCACGTCTAACATCATACCCTGCGCCCCCTCGAACATCATGGCCCGCCCAGCGCGCGCATAATCGTCCAGCAGTTGGGTTACATCAACCGTCAGTGGGGCTAAACGCTCTTTAAACGCGAGTGATTGCTCCAACACCGCCGTGTAATCAAGGGGTGCTACGTGATAATACTGCTGCAATGAAAAATTGTGGTACTCCATTACAGTCTTAAGCTTCTCGGCAAAATCATAGTCGTATACAAGATCACCCAAACGCAAAGCACGACGCGCTACTTTATCTTCATACGCAGGCCCTATACCGCGGCCCGTTGTACCAATCGCGGTCTTCCCACGCTTGAGCTCACGCGCCTGATCCAAGGCGACGTGATACGGTAAAATTAACGGACACGCTTCGGAGATTCCTAAACGAGCACTGACTGGCACACCACGCGCCTCCAATTCGTCCATCTCATGAAAAAGCGCATCGGGCGACAGCACTACCCCGTTGCCAATGAGGCAATGCACATTAGCGCGTAAGATACCGGACGGAATCAAATGTAAAACGGTTTTATGACCGTCAATAACGAGCGTATGTCCAGCATTGTGGCCCCCTTGAAAGCGCACCACCACATCGGCTGTTTCAGTCAGCAGATCGACGACCTTACCTTTGCCTTCGTCGCCCCACTGCGTGCCGACAACAATTACTTTTTTACCCATTTTTTTATTCTAGTTTCTAAATAGTGATTTAAGGTCAGCGCTGAAACCCGTGGCTGGACGCGCTCGGCCAAACAACTCGCCGACGGCATCATAACGGCCGCCCTTCGCGATCGCGCGGCCATGATTTTGTATATAGGCCGAATATTTCAAACCGGTGTGATAGCGGTAACCTGAAACATCCGCCAAATCAATATGAATATCGAGCTCCGGATGTTCGGCCGATAAACGTCCCACCACTGCTTTGAGTTGGTCAAGCGCCGCATCAATAGGGGTTAACTCAGCCAAGTATTGCTCCAGTGCCGCGCGTGCACTGTCTAACACATCGGAACTACCTTGGAGTTCGAGTAATGCCTGAAACGGGGAGATATCAATCGAATCCTGCATAGACTGGAGATCTGGCAACGACTTTCGCGCTAAGACGTCCAATAGATCCGCTTCCATCGAGGCCTTAATGTTTTGCGCAGCAATCAAGGATAAATAAATACCCGCATGGCTCAAGCTTAAGGTTAGAGGCCCCGTAACGCTCATCGCCAACGTGGCAAGCATGGCTTCGAGTATCTCTAAATCAGCACTCTCATCACTAATTCCAAAAATCTCAGCTCCGAGTTGCATGAGTTCGCGCTGTCCGCCCATTTGATCGGGGCGCGTGCGTAGCACAGTACCCACGTAACATAAGCGGTTTACCGGATTGTCACTTAAATGGTGTGCATCAATCCGTGCAATTTGCGGGGTAATGTCAGCGCGAATGCCTAACATACGCTGAGTGTGCTGATCCATAAACTTGTAGGTTTGTGTATCGAGCTCTTTACCCGTACCGGTAAGCAAGGAGTCCACAAACTCCATAACAGGCGGCATCACTAAATTGAATCCACGCTCGAACAGCAAATCGAGCACTTGGCGGCGCAGCAGTTCTAATTGGTTCGCTTCGGTGGGCAGTATTTCTTCGACGCCTTCTGGCAACATCCAGGTCGCGCTATACACCATGACTATAACTGGGGGAGTTTTTGAGCTTGATCACGGATAGCGATTATACGTGCTTAACCACTGCAATGGGTACGTTTATCGCTAAGGAGCAACAATTTAGTTGCTCTGAGTGCAGGCACTGCACGCCAGCTCGCGTTAGGCAAATCAGCTCACAGTGAAAAGCACGTGATCTACCAACAGGCTATCTTTAATCAAATTAGCAACACGAACCGTGTAAAACCACTAACAATCAACCATTGTGTGAACACCACACAATGGTTGATTTAGTACTAATTACTATTCTGCTTAAAGTACTTAAAGAACTGTGAGTCAGGCTCAATCACCATAAAGTCGCTACCAGACGAAAAAGTCTGTTTGTAGGCTTCGAGTGAACGATAGTATTCGTAAAACTCCTTGTCTTGGCCGAACGCTTCAGCGTAAATGCGAGTAGCCGTTGCTTCGCCTTCACCTCGAATCACATTCGCATCGCGCTCCGCATCGGCAATGGTCACGACTCGCGTGGCATCGGCTTTCGAGCGAATTTCTTCGGCCACTTTTTTACCCGTTGACTCACGCTGTTGTACGAGTACATTCCGTTCTGACTCCATGTCGCGAAACACTGAATCGCGGATTTTATCCGCATAGTCCACGCGCTTCAGCCGCACGTCGATCACCTCAACGCCAAACTTTTCGGACTCCGCATCAATGGCCTTTTGTACAACGTCCATAATAGTTGCGCGATCGCCCGCCACCACGTCGGAAATCGAGCGTTTACCTACTTCACCCCGTAAGCTACTGTTCACTTGCTGAGCTAAGCGGGTTTCAGCTATTTCAGTACGACCAGCTACCGCTAAAATATATTGTTTGATGTCGCGAATACGCCACTTAACAAAGCTATCGATTAAGAGCTCTTGATTGTTCTCAGTTAGAAAACCTTCTGCGTCCGAATCCATGGTTTGTACGCGCATATCAAATTTACGTACGGTATTCAACACGGGCAGTTTAAAGTGCAACCCAGGTTCTAGCTCTTCCGACACAAACTCGCCAAAGCGAAATAGCACCGCACGCTCGTATTCTTTAACCGTAAAAAGCGTTGACTGCAACAATACAATAATGAGTGCTGTGACCGCTGCGAAAAATATTAATCTGCTTTCCATTTTATCGTCCTCTCCTTGCTGGAGCATCGCCCGCATCAGGTATTTCAGTGGGATCTGCCATATCCGCATCAGTCGATACGGCCTTTTCACGGCGACTATTTTTCATAATCTGATCAAGCGGTAGATACATCATATTGTTGCCCCCTTCTTGATCAATGAGTATTTTGTTGGTGTCGCCCAAAACTTCTTCCATTGTTTCAAGATAAAGACGTGTTCGTGTCACGTCAGGTGCTTTACGGTATTCATCCAGAATTTGAGTGAAACGCTGCGTTTCACCACTCGCCTTAGCGATCACGGCATCGCGATAACCCGTGGCTGTCGCAATTAAACGAGCCGCCTGACCCTGAGCTTGCAGTACGACCTTTTCTTCGTAAGCTCTAGCTTCTTTAATTAATTGTTGCTCGCGCTGATCCGCTCGGTTTACGTTATCAAACGCAGCTCTGACTTCTTGCGGTGGCTGCGCCGCCTGCATTTCGATAGCAACCACATGAATACCTGTTTGGTAGCGGTCTAGGATGCGTTGCAATAGTTCTTTCGTGTTCTCCTCAACCAAAGCTCTGCCTCGGTTAAATAATGCGTCCATGGTGGTACCGCCCACCGTTTCGCGCAATGCGCTTTCCGTCGCGCCCCGAACGACTTCCTCTATCATGCCGGGTCTCTCAACATCGCCGACTTGAAAAAGCAAATCTTCCACATTACGAATGTTGTATTGCACCGCCAAACTGACATCCGCAATATTTTCATCGGTCGTTAACATTTGCGCTTCAGCAGGCACCGAACGTGTGACGCCATTCGCCTTTCTAAAACCAATTTCGACGGTACGAATATTCTTCGAATTAATGATGATATTCGTCTCGATTGGCCACAATACAAATTGCAAGCCGGCGCCAACCGTTTCATGGTATTTACCAAAGCGCAGTTCGATACTCTCGAAGCCCTCTTGTACGGTATACACGGAGCGAAAGCCCCAAAATATAAACAGCGCCAATAAGACCAACGCGATTTGCGGAAATGCTGACCCTGACGATTTACCACCGCCCCCGCCGCCGCCAAACCGTTTGCGCACATTGTTTATCACTTCTTCAATATCGGGACCGTTACCGCGGTTGCGGTTACCCCAAGGGTCTTTACTCCCTGATCCTGGTTCATTCCAAGGCATTTGCTTCTCTCCAGTACTGGATTACTATTTATGGACGCGATGGTATCAAAATCGCGTGAGTTACATGCGTACATTTGCGCATCAATTTGCCAATGCGCTCAACATTTGCTGCGGCAGTTGCTTTTGCAACCAACCCAAATCGGCGCTCGATAGCTCTAATTCTAGCGAAAACGAACCATCGTCATTGATCTGTTCTTCGCGGATAACGGACTTTTGGTACAGTTCCGCCCGCAACTTACCCTGTGCGGCCGATAAAGTGACCGTACACCGCTTGTGCAACAAGGCTAAGCGCTGAGTGATGGCTTCGAGCAAGCCCTCAATTCCTTCACCGGTGTGCGCTGATAACCACACTCGATCGATCAAACCATTGGCATCAACACTGTGATGCGCCGGAGCGTTTAATAAATCCACTTTGTTATAAACTAAAATGGTCGGCACCTGACTAGCCTCAATCTCGTTGAGTACCTTCGCCACGTCTGCCATGCATTGTTCTCGTTGCTCATTGGCCGCATCCACCACATGCAATAACAAATGTGCATTGCTGACTTCGTCTAAGGTGGAGTGAAATGCTTTAACGAGCGCATGCGGTAAGTCACTAATAAACCCGACCGTGTCGGACAGTATTACATCGGGATATTCGGCGAGCTCAATCCGCGGGCTGGTCGTGTGTAAGGTGGGTGTGTGTTGGTCTTGCGCCACGACGCCGGCATTGGTTAACCGATTAAACAGTGACGATTTCCCAGCGTTCGTATAGCCCACTAATGACACTGTGGGAACAGGCACTTTGTCGCGTGATTTGCGCCGCAATTGACGCTGCGAGGCAACCACCTCTAAACGTTTATTGAGCATCTTGATGCGGTGTCCAATCAACCGTCGGTCGGTCTCAAGTTGCGTCTCACCTGGCCCGCGTAATCCAATACCGCCCTTTTGTCGTTCTAAGTGAGTCCAGCCACGTACCAAGCGCGTCGAGAGGTGCTCTAACTGTGCTAATTCAACTTGCAACTTACCTTCGTGGCTCTGCGCTCGTTGCGCAAAAATATCTAATATCAGCCCAGTGCGGTCTAACACTCTGACTTCCAGAGCGCGTTCTAAATTACGTTCCTGGATAGGGCTAACGCTGTGATTGAGCACTACCAAATCAATTTCGAGCGCTTGCGCTAATTGCTTGATCTCCTCAACTTTACCTTTGCCGACAAACGTAGCTGGATCAGGAGATCGGCGAAAGGCCGTAACCACATCTACCACCTCTGCTCCCGCAGAGATCGCGAGCAGTTTGATTTCTTCGAGAATCGAATCGTCCCCATGAGCCGAATCGCGTTGAAATAAAATCAACGCACGCGGATTTTTAGGTGCTTCAACTAGTTCGATCAATGCTTGGACTGAAGGTTGATAGTTACTCGGAGCGCATTAAAATCGCAAAGAACCTCTCTTGGCATCGCGCTTGGCATCGCGAAACGGCGATGCTTGGACTGAGAATTGAGCTCAGTAACAGCCATTAAACAGATAGGCCTATTCAGTGCCATCATCCTCGTAATCAATTTTCACGGCCTTCGAAGGCACGACAGTCGAAACTGCATGCTTATAGATCATTTGATTGACCGTATTGCGAAGAACGATCACGAATTGATCGAAGGATTCGACTTGGCCTTGCAGTTTAATGCCGTTTACCAAGTAAATCGCGACTGGGATTTTTTCTTTGCGCAGCGTGTTTAAAAATGGATCTTGCAGTGCTGTCCCTTTATTTTGTGCCATTGTTCTATGCCGTAGCTTTTGTGTCGTTATTGAATCGCGGTTAGAGTACTTACCATTTGCTGACCAACGCTAGGTGCTTTAAAAGTTATGCACCTTCGTTCGCCTCGTACCCCAATGCACCTTCAAAGAATTATTGTTGTTGTTAATGCTCTACGTTTCGTCACTGCCTTCGAGTAAATTATTCAGCTTTTCCCCGTAGCAAATGACCCGTTGTACATGAATAGCTGTGGTTGAATAGTTGATAATCAACTTCTGCTCCACTCAAGTGGCTAGAAAACGAATTTACGTTCCTTTTTCCAAAAAACAGAACGGTCACTTCGTGTCATCGAGCCAAAGCAGCACACCTCATCGTGTCGCTGATTCGTTATTGCTGAAACAGTATGCTCAATTCCGTGCAAAATAGTATGAAGATACAGTTCGAGTATATTCGATACATATGACGTTTATTGCAAATATTGCGCAATGAACAGACTCAGCAAATCAAAATTTTTGCGTTCTAGCCCCGCATCCACCCACCAAAGTAGATTACTTTGATTGCGCATCCACGTTAATTG
>CAYGNS010000088.1:0-7858 GCA_964351295.1 uncultured Gammaproteobacteria bacterium | reverse complement strand
TATTCACGCATTACCCCCGCAACCCCAGCTTGACGCAAATCTGGCGTCACCACAGCAGTTCCTTTGCGCACAAATACATTCGATTGGGTTCCCTCGATTAGCTTATTGTTCTGATCAAATACCAACGCCTCTTGCCAGTCGCTGTGCCAACTGCGGCGGATAAGCAACTGTTCTAATCGATTACCATGTTTGATGCCCGCCAAATGCGGTTGGGTGGCTAAGCGAATGTCCGATACGCCGATCAGGGCGCCCTGGGAGTGGATTTCGGGCGCATAGTCCGGCAAGGCGTGCAGGGTAAGTATGCGCGTGGGTTGGGCGTTGCTTGGGGTTAGATACCCTCGACCACCGGCACCGATGCTCACGGTAAGTCGCACTATCCCGAGTTCTACATCCGCACAAAAACGGGCCAATTCAGACGCAATGACGGTCTGATCGACCGGAATAAAGAGCGACTCACACGCCTGCTCTAAGCGCGCTAGGTGTAGGTCTAACAATAAAGCTTGGCCATGCCGCACGCGAATCGTTTCAAACACGCTGTGACCATACAAAAGAGCTCGGTCGACCACAGACACTTGGTCGTGCGGCTGACCATTTACCCACGCTTTAGTTTCGATCACTGCTGCATTACTCCAACCGCATAGGCGGTGCAAACGACCACTAACACCACGCTCTGGAGTTGGCTCGCGTAATTTTTGTGCTGAGTCTGCTTAACGGATTTAACCGTCAAATTTTGCCATCGCCAGAGTGCCGTTAGTGCCGCCAAATCCAAACGAGTTAGAAAGCGCTAGGTTAATTGTCATTTCCCGCGCCGTATTTGGCACAAAGTCCAAGTCGCAGTCAGGCGATGGGTTGTGTAAATTGATCGTCGGTGGCGCAATTTGCGTATACAAAGCCATAATCGTATAAACAGCTTCCACGCCACCGGCCGCGCCTAATAAGTGTCCTACCATCGACTTAGTTGAGCTGATTGCAAGACTTTTGGCATGGTCGCCAAAAGCTCGCTTAATGGCTTGCGTTTCCGCCGCATCGCCCAACGGGGTTGATGTGCCGTGTGCGTTCAAGTATTGCACCGATGTGATATCGGCTTGCGCATTGCGTAATGCATTCGCCATGCACAAAGCCGCGCCTTCGCCGTCAGCTCGTGGTGATGTCATGTGATATGCATCACCACTCATCCCAAAGCCCGTTAGCTCGGCATAAATTCGTGCACCGCGCGCTTTCGCGTGCTCGAGCTCTTCTAATACCACCACTCCAGCGCCCTCACCCATAACAAAGCCGTCGCGAGCCTCGTCCCAGGGACACGATGCCGCAGTGGGGTCTACATCTCGAGTAGACAGCGCTTTGGCATTGGAGAAACCCGCAATGGACGCAGGCGAAATGGCGGCTTCGGCCCCCCCCGCTATCATGACATCGGCGTCGCCGTATTCGATCAGGCGTCCTGCATCCCCAATGGCGTGGGTTCCGGTGGTACACGCGGTTACTATGGATAAATTAGGGCCCTTGATACCGAGTTCTATGGAAACATTGCCCGAAATCATATTGATAATTGCGCCAGGCACGAAGAACGGCGAAACGCGACGTGGGCCTCGCTCTTTCAGTAAATTCGCGGTGTCTTCGATCGAGCGAATTCCGCCAATGCCAGACCCAACGTAAATGCCGATGCGCTGAGCATTATCTTCAGTAACTTCCAACCCAGAGTCTTTAAATGCGTCCATCGACGCGGCGTAGCCCAATTGAATAAAGCGGTCCATTCGCTTTGCATCTTTGGCCTGCATGTAATTGTCGGGGTTAAAGTCTTTGACCTCCCCAGCGATCGTGCAAGCGTACTCGGTGGTGTCGAATTGACTAATTCGGCCAATGCCACTGCGCCCGTTGGTGATGTTGTCCCAGTTCTCTTTTAGAGTCAGCCCAACAGGCGACAAAATTCCGATTCCAGTAACAACAACTCTTCTACGTTTGTTCATGTGTTTTATCTCAACGATGAAGTCTATAGGTGGGGATGCAAGCTTTGCCCGTTGTTCGCCGCGCCATGGCGACGCGCATGGTTACGCTCGTTCTAATGTAGACTGTACCACATTAAAAAAAGTCATTACCAGTTGCCCGATAATGACTTTCTTGTCTGAACTCATACGTACCACGAAGGCCTGTCTTGTGTGCTGAGCCCGCATCGTTAACAACGTGTGAGCGCGTACCTTCGAACACTTTCGAGAAATTTCGAGCGGATTAGGCAATGGCGCTACGCAGATAGATGGGTTGCCCCTACCATTGAGCGCCGCTGTTTCGCGATCAAATACAATTAGTGCAAACAGCTTTAGGTATTAAGCAGTACTGAACTGCTGATTACCTAACTAGCCTTGGGCTTTTTTTACGTAATCAATCGCTTGTTGTACAGACGTGATGTTCTCAGCTTCTTCGTCTGGAATTTCTGTTTCGAACTCTTCTTCTAAAGCCATTACGAGCTCCACAGTGTCGAGTGAATCAGCGCCTAAATCGTCAACAAACGATGCGGCTGGTACAACTTGGTCTTCGCTTACGCCAAGCTGTTCAATAACGATTTTCTTTACGCGGTCTTCAATGCTGCTCATGGGTTGTATTCCTCTTGGTTTTGAAGCTTTAAGTTTTGAAGCTTTAGGTTTTGGAGCTTTAAAAATTACGGTTTAGCCGTTTTTGCTGAATCCGTAACGGACTCATCCTTGACGAAAAAGTGTACCGCCAATCCCAAATTTTTAGCAATCTAAAAATTCAAAATCGCCTGATACCTGACCGCCGTTTTGATTGCGGCGCATTATATAAAAAAGCCACCTATTTGCAAAACAATTGGCCATTTATCGAGTTTTATTAATGTTTACTTTAACTTCACATACGCCGGTTTCATTTAATATCAATGTCTTAGCGTATTGTATTAAAGCAAACTCACAATTTTATTGAACCCTTAATCTTATGATTTAATGCGGGTTTTACTGCATGTACATGCCGCCATTTACGTGCAACGTACTGCCAGTGATGTAGCTACTCTCGGCCGACGCCAAAAACGCCACCGCATTAGCAATGTCTTGCGGCTCGCCAAGACGATCGGCAGGGATATTGGCTGTCATATTTGCGACTTGTTCAGCGGTGAGTGCCTGAGTCATATCAGTACTAATAAAACCTGGCGCAACGGCGTTCACGGTAATACCACGCGATGCGATCTCTTGCGCTAAGGATTTGGTAAAGCCGATCACACCGGCCTTGGCTGCAGCATAGTTTGCTTGTCCGGCGTTACCTGATACGCCAACGACCGAGGTTATATTGATGATGCGTCCGTAACGCTCTTTCATCATACCTCTTAGCACACCTTTAGATAGCCGATATACCGACTTTAAATTGGTGTTCATAATGTCGTCCCATTCCTCTTCTTTCATCCGCAGCATTAAATTATCGCGCGTAATGCCTGCATTATTTACAAGTATGGAGATGCTGCCATAGGCTGCAGTGATCGCACTGAGTACTGATTCAACCGATTCGGCGTTCGCTACATCTAGAGTCATCCCCTCGCCTTTTATGCCAGCGTCTTTAAGGGCGGCTGATATGGCTTGCGCACCGGCATCTGAGGTCGCGGTGCCAATCACAATGGCGCCCTGCTTACCCAGGGTCTGAGCGATGGCTTTGCCGATGCCACGTGTGGCGCCGGTTACTAAACAGACTTTGTCGCTTAAATCTAACATTGGTTTACCTCTTTGTAGCCGTTCGTTTACAGCAGTTCATTTATGAGTTCTGGCGTATCGATTGCCGCCGCATCGGCCTCTTTGGCTATGCGCTTAACCATGCCACATAAGACTTTGCCAGGTCCGCTCTCAACAAATTGGGTAATGCCCCCGGCCGTCATTTTCTCGATGCTCTCGACCCATCTAACGGGCGAATCAAGTTGTTGTACTAAGTTGTTGCGAACCTGCTCTGGGTCGTTTGCGATCTCGAGGTTGCAATTGTGTATCACTGGAATTATTGGCAGGTTCACTGCGATGGTTGCAATTCGCTCGCGCAATTGTTGTGCCGCAGGGGTCATGAGCGAACTGTGCGCTGGAATGGATACCGGTAATGCCATCGCACGCTTAGCTCCAGCTGCTTTGAGTGCTTCGATTGCGGCACTTACAGCCGCATTACTGCCGGCGATAACTACTTGCCCGGGAGCATTAAAGTTTACCGCTTGTACGACCGCGCTGGGGGTAGATACTTGGTCGCAGATTGTACGTACTTGCACGTCGTCTAAACCGAGAATGGCAGCCATACCGCCCTCGCCCGCGGGCACGGCTGCTTGCATATACCGGCCCCTATCGCGCACGAGCGCTACCGCGTCAGCAAACTCAAGTGCACCCGCACACGTTAGCGCTGTGTATTCACCCAAACTGTGTCCTGCCATCATGGCCGGCGCTTTACCACCCGCCTCTAACCAGCAACGGTAGGCCGCGACTCCAGCCGTGAGTAGAGCTGGCTGAGTGTGCTCGGTTTGCGACAGTTGTTCTATGGGGCCTTCCTGAGTCAGTGCCCAAAGGTCTAAGCCAAGGGCATCGCTCGCCACGGCATACAAATCACGCACCAAAGCGAAGCGCTCGGCGAGTGCGGCTGACATACCAAGAACTTGCGACCCTTGCCCAGGAAAAACGAATGCTGTTTTACTCATAACTACCCTATTACGGACTAAACAATATTGTAAATTAAAATTTTCTGAAACGAGGCTCTATTGACGGGCTACGGAAAACTAGGTCACTCCCGAACTGCGATTAGCGACAACCCCGAGTGTCAATGGTCTTTAGATTGTCTTTCTGCGCGGTCCCCGTATCGGCGCAAAGACTGTAACATGATTATTGGCTAAACTTTGCCTACCTTTCGGCCCCAGATTTAGATCAGTGTTACTGCAATATTTGTGTATTCGTCGGCGATTGGCTATTGGCCTGTGACTCGAATAATGTGACCCCTTCGCTTAAGCGCCCAATCATATTACTTTTCGCCTGTGCGGCGGCTTCCATGATCGCGTATTCGAAACCGACCTCGTCGGTCCCACCGTGACTTTTGATCACAATACCATTGAGTCCCATTAGGCTAGCGCCGTTATGGGAGCGAGGGTCCAGACGACTCTGCATTCTTTTGAACACGCCTTTTGCTAACAGCGCCGGAATCTTGGTTAGCCAATTGCGCGTAAACTCCTCTTTTAACACGGTCATAACCATTTTAGCGGTTCCCTCGCTGGCCTTAAGCGCCACGTTACCTTCAAAGCCGTCGGTTACGATTACATCAACTTTGCCGCTGTACAGCTCATCGCCTTCAATAAACCCCACGTAATTAAGATTGGTGGCGCTGAGAAGCTGTGCTGCACGTTTGATCTTTTCACTGCCTTTCATTTCTTCAGCGCCAACGTTTAGCAGAGCAATGCTCGGTGATGCGATGCCACGGGTTGCGCGGGCCAGAACCATGCCCATTACCGCAAATTGTTTAAGCAGTTCAGGGGGCGAGTCTACATTTGCTCCAAGATCGAGCATCAACACGCTTTTATTAGGATCGATGCAGGGCATGGTTGTGCAAATGGCGGGGCGATCGACCCCGGGGATGGTTTTCAACACAAACCGTGCCGTGGCCATCAAAGCGCCCGTATTGCCAGCACTAACGGCGGCTTGGGCATCACCCTCTTTCACTGCGTTGATTGCGACCCGCATCGACGAATCCTTCTTGCGCTTTAATGCATGCCCAGGTTCTTCGTCCATGCCTACTACTTCGCTCGCATGTCGTAATTGCAAGCGACCAGAAGCAACGAGCGTTTGCCCGTTTGCGCGGTTGATCGCATCAGTGAGTTGCGCGTGATCGCCAACCAAGATAATGGCAAAGCCGGCGTTAGCCTTTTTTTGCAAAAAAGCAATGGACGCCGGCACCGTTACCGTTAAGCCGTGGTCGCCGCCCATGGCGTCAATTGCAATAACAACTGGAATCATAAGGTCAGCTCAATAAAAGGATAGTTAGGTAAGCGCATAACCAGTTAGTTTAATCTAAACGCGGGCCGCGGCACACTCTGATTATGGAAATGGCCGATGCAACATTGTATCGGTCGGCTATGGGTGGGTACGCTTGACAGCGGGGGTTAGCCCCGCGGCTCGTAAAAGCGCTGCGGCTCGAAGCGCTGCGGCTCTAATTGGAGCAAGACCGTAACAAGAAAAGGCCCCTAAACTGGGGCCTTTTGCTACGTCAGCGTCGCGTAATCGCTAGCGATGAACTAACTCGCGAGCTTAACGTTTACAACTTTTTTACCGCGATAGTAACCAGTAGCGGTAATTTGGTGGCGTTTGTGCAGCTCACCAGTCATTGCATCAGTAGACAACGTGGGTTCGTCCAACGCGTCATGCGAACGACGCATACCGCGACGTGAATTCGATTTTTTACTCTTTTGAACGGCCATTTGGAACCCCTGTTTGCTTATCAGAACACTTAAATTTTAGGTTAGTATAATTTGATGAGCGTTACGTTTACTCGCGGTGCTGAGATTTTTATGCAGAGTATCGCTGTGAGCGACACCCTCAACAAAACCGCGTAAATCCTGACTTATCAGATCACACTACAACCTAGATTTTAGACCGCGGAATGATATAGATGCTCCCCGCCTGTGTCAAAGCAATCTGCTTGATATTTCAGCTTTTTTTAGGCGGTATCGTTAGTTCCAATTCGGCGTGATCCACTGTCCATCGAATGTGTGCGAAGAGCGCCAAAAATACGGTTTCTATCGCCGCATAATTATTTTCTACTTCAATAACTCCGCCTTTCATAGCATTGGTAAAGCGCAGGCGCTTACCAACCTGATCAATCGTCTCGCCAATGCCCTCCAGCGTTGCGTAGGCGCGTAACCAGTCGTACTTTTGTAGATTCTCTACCACGGTTTGCATACGCGGAGGCATCCACTGCGTACACTGAGCCAAGCCGTCGTAGGCGCTGTCTACAAACTCTTCAAAGTCAGTGGGCTCCAACCGTTCCCAATGCTTTATTAGAAAGTGATCAAATGCGATATCCGTAATAATACCCGCGTAACGGCGTCTCTGCGGCGTGAACAAACCGCGTAATTCTTTTACCGCTGGCATAGCATCTGTAGCGCGATCAATAAGCCGATGGTTTTGAATACCTGCGAGGACGGCAGCAGGCAGTTGCGCAACAAGCTCCGGCTTGGGTTTAAAGTCACCCATTAGATTACCAGTGAACGACATGGGTGTGCGCTGCGAGAAAAATAAGTGGCTCAAATAATTCATTGCGACCAGTGGTTAGCATTACGAATTTGATTGCCTATTGTTTCACACTTAGGCATCGCGGATAATTAAAGGCTAAACATTGCTCCAGATTTACGCTCTGGTGGCCCTTGGCCTGCAACGAGACTACCCATAATGACATCATCTGCCCCTAGCGTGCTGAATAAGACGAGCACGCAAGCTAAAATTACCGTTTGTGCCCTATACAAGTTTACGCGGCTCGACGACTTTGAATCACTCCGCACCAAGTTTATAGCCCAACTTGAGCACCTAAAAATTCGCGGCACATTGCTGCTCGCGCACGAAGGGATTAATGGCACCATCGCTGGCGAAAACACCGCTATCGAATCATTCTTAACGTGGCTCGTGAGTGACGAGCGATTTAGTGGCATTGATTACAAATTGTCGTTTCACGACGAAATGCCCTTTCATCGCAGCAAAGTAAAACTTAAAAAGGAAATCGTTACGATTGGTATTGAAGAGATCGATCCGAATAATGTGGTGGGTACTTATGTCGAGCCGCAAGATTGGAATGCGCTGATCAGTGACCCTGACGTGGTGCTAATTGATACGCGTAATGATTACGAGTACGCCATTGGAAC